>CACKZI010000016.1 GCA_902604605.1 uncultured Pelagibacteraceae bacterium
GTATAAATTTAGTTGGAATTTTGTATGAGAAAAAAAAAGGTAATACATTTAAAAATATTCATTCTTTATTTCCATCAATATTAGCAAAACTATGTGCTGAGTATAAACTTTCACACTTTATTCATTTATCTGCTTTAGGTATTAATGAAGCAACCGACTCTAATTATGCAATAAGTAAATTAGAGGGAGAAAAAAATATAATTAAAAATTTTCATAAAGCAACAATACTTAGACCATCAGTTGTTTATTCTGTCGATGATAATTTTACTACAAGTTTTATGACCTACTTAAATAGACTTCCTATTTTCCCTTTATATTATTCTGGAGGAACAAAATTTACGCCGATTCATTCCTCTGATCTATCGGATATTATTTATTATATAATTAAGAATAATATTTATTCCAATGTAATTGAATGTATTGGTCCAGAAGTATTTTCTTTTAAAGAAATTTTAGAAAAATTATTGAAATTAATAGGAAAAAAAAGAATTTTGTTGCCTTTACCATATCCACTAGCAAAAATTTCTGCTAAATTTTTACAATTATTACCAAATCCTTTGTTGACTGAGGATCAATTAAGATTACTTAAATATAATAATATCGCCTCAGGAAAATACAAAACTAATAATGATATTGGTATTCCATGTGTAAGGAACTTTGAAGATGAAGTTAAAAAGTACTGTTATATGTGGCGTGAAGGAGGGCAATTTTCTACAGATAAATATAGTTTAAATAAAAAAAATTAAAATTTTATTCCTAAACTAAGCAGATTTTATCTTTTTCTCAATAAACTGTGGAACCTCATCTTTTTCTAAAGGTTCATCTTTTTTAGATTTTTGCTGATAACTGTACAAAAGATGAAGTTTACAATAACTAAAATCTTTTAAGGCTTCCCTTCCACAAAAATAAAAACTCTTTTCGTTTGGATGACCTATTGGGTATTTACAATCTTTATCAGTTAATTCTTCTAATTGCTTTGGATTTTCAGGTTCAAAATCTTTTTCAATAATTAAAGATTTAAATCTGCTTCTTCGCCCTCTTTTTGATTTTAGACTCTTAACTTCTAAGTTGTTTTCAAAATTTTGATTTGTTGTAGCTGTTCTAGTTTTAATTTTAGCAGATAAATTTAATCTATGCGCTTTACCAATAACAGCGTTTCTACTTACACCACCGATAATTTCAGCAATTTGAGATGCAGTATGACTTCCCTTACCCCAAAGTTCTCTTAATTTTTCTACTTTTTCTTCTGTCCAGCCCATATCTATATAATGTGTATTAATAATTTAAAAACACAATATACTGATATAAATTTTGTTTAAACAAGTAATTATTTAGAGTTATCAACATTTATTAATGAAAAAGATTAATTATGATACTCAATCCTGACTTGTATTAAATATTTTTATTTATACAAAGTTTTAATTAAAAAGAAATATGAGCTATTTGGCAAAAAATTATAACAGAAAAAAAATTTCCTTTAAGTACGGCAAGGGTAGTTATCTTTATTCAATAAATGGAAAAAAATATTTAGATTTCGTACAAGGTATAGCGGTAAACTCTTTGGGTCATGCACATCCAAAATTAGTAAGAGCCATTAATCAACAGTCTAAAAAGCTTTGGCATGTATCAAATGCTTTTACAATTCCTGAAGGTGAGAACTTAGCAAAAAAAATTGCCAAAAAGACCTTTGCTGATTATGTAATGTTTTGTAATTCGGGCGCTGAGGCCACAGAAGCAAGTATCAAAGTGGCTCGAAGATATTTTTATTCAATAGGAAAACCTAAAAAAAATAGAATACTTTGTATAAAAAATTCTTTCCATGGAAGAACACTTGCAGCGATTTTCGCTAGTGGTAGTAAAAAAATGACAGAAGGATTTGGCCCAAAAGTGCCTGGATTTGATCATATAAAATTTAAATATTCAAAACCCAGATTTCCAAATTTAAGAAAAAAAATTAAGAAAAACACAGCGGCAATAATGGTTGAAACAATATTAGGTGAAGGGGGATGTGTCCCCATCCCAGATAAATGTCTTAAGTATTTAAGAAAAATATGCAATGAAAAAAAGATATTATTAATTTTGGACGAAGTTCAATGTGGAATAGGTAGAAGTGGTGATTTTTTTGCATTTGAACAGTCAAAAATTAAGCCAGATATTGTTCCTATAGCCAAAGGGATTGGAGGAGGTTTTCCTATTGGTGCAGTTCTTATGAATAAAAAAGTTGCTGCTGGAATGATACCAGGAACACATGGTTCAACTTTTGGAGGTAATCCAAATGCTATGGTTGTTGCCAATACAGTTATGGATGTTATTCATAAAAAAAGTTTTTTAAATAATGTAAAAAAGAATTCTCATTATTTTTATAGTCAATTAAATAAGTTAAAAAATAAATTTCCGGAAACAATAAAGGAAATTAGGGGTAGAGGTTTTTTAATTGGATTGCAACTTTATCAAGATCAGTCAAAGTTTATTAAAAAACTTATGGATAACAAATTGTTAACTATAAGGGCAGCTGAAAATACCGTAAGAATCTTACCTCCTTTAAATGTTAAAAAAAATGAGTTAGATCAAGCTTTGAAGATTATAGACAAAGTTTGCGCAGACTTTAAATAAGATGAAAAATAAGATGAAACATTTTATTAATTTAAAGGATATTCCTTCTAAAGATCTTAGAAAAATTATAACTGATGCAAAAAAGAGGAAAAATGCTAGAAAAAAACTTAATAATCTTGAAGTAGATAATGGTGAACCTCTAAAGGGTAAACTATTAGTGCAAATGTTTGAAAAATCTAGTCTTAGAACTAGATTAAGTTTTTATTTAGCAATTAAACAACTCGGTGGAAGTACATTAACACTTAGACCGGATGAGTTACATTTATCGAAAGGGGGAGAAAGCATTGAAGACACAGCTAAAATATTATCAAACTTTGGGAATGCTTTTATGCTTAGAACAAGCAGTGATGAAAAGTTAAAAGAATTTAGAAAATATTTATCGATACCTATTATTAATGGATTAAGTCCATCATCTCATCCAACACAAATTTTATCTGATGTTTTTACAATAGAAGAGATAAAAAAAAAGCCAATATCAAAGTTAAATATAACTTGGATTGGAGATTCAAATAATGTTTTAAATTCATTGATTGTAGCATCAATCAAATTTTCTTTTAAATTGAATATTGGGTGTCCAAAGAATTATGAACCCAATCAAAAAATTATCAACTATATCAAAAGTAATAAAAACAAAATTTTTATTTATAATGATCCAAAAAAAGCAGCAACTGGAGCTGATGTTATTTTATCTGATAAAGTAATATCAATGAATGATAAGGGTGATAAAATTAAAAAATTAAATCATTTTAAAAAATTTAGGATAGATAAAAAATTAATGAATTTTGCAAAGAAAGATTGCATTTTTCTTCATTGTTTGCCTAGAGGAACTGAAGTGGACGAAAATATTTTTTCAAACAACCAATCAAAAGTTTGGCTTCAAGCTCTTAACAGAGTTCATGTACAAAAATCTATATTACTTTATTGTTTTGGTAGGTTAAGGTAAGGGTAGAGGATTATCAGAATATTTATTTAGGTATTTGATCACTGATGCTCTTTCGTTTTCTTTTCTTAGTCCGGCATAAGCCATTTTTGTTCCTTTTATCCACTTAGCAGGTTTCAACAAAAAACCGTTCAATTCTTCAAACGTCCAATTTTTCTCATAGTTCATAAGAGCTTTGGAGTATTTATAATCACTCACTCCTCCAATTTTTCTTCCAACTACATTATAAAGAGCTGGACCAATCTTGTTTGCACCACCTTTTTCAATCGAATGACAAGCAGCACATCTTTTGAAAACTTTTTCACCTGTTGCTGCATCTCCCAATGCCATTAAAGCAGAAATATCTATCTTCTCCTCAACTGTTTCAGCATTTGCTACTGAGTTAATAGCAACAGTTTGTTCAACTTCCACAGCATAACCAGGGGTTTTTGGCTTTTCTACGTAAAAAATTATATTTGATAGTTTTCCTAAACCAATTATCAATAAAGCAACCAATAGTACTGCTGCTATAATTTTATTTATTTCAAAAGAATCCATTTTATAAAAATTTGATTTGAACGTATAACATTATAAATTAAAAATTGCTTATATTTTAATGTACAATTTTGCCTCTGTTTATAGTTAAATTTGAAATAAAAAAAGATCAATGAAAACATTAATATTAATTCCCTCTAGATTAGCAGCAACTAGATTGCCTGGTAAACCTCTTTTAAAAATTAATGGTTTATCTATAATTTCTCATGTTTTTAAAAAAGCCGAGGAAGCGAATATAGGTGAAGTAGTAGTGGCAACTGAGGACCAGGAAATAGCCGAAGATGTTAAAAAAAATGGTGGGCAGGCAATCTTGACAAATAACAATCATAAAACTGGCACAGATAGAATTTTTGAAGCTTTAAAAAAATTAAATAAAATGGACATAGATTTGGTAATGAATTTACAAGGAGATGAACCTTTGATGAATGTTGAAGATATTAAAAATTTAAATACTCAAATGGTCAATAATAAATCTAAATTAGGCACTTTAGGCTCAATTATAAAAGACCAAAAGTTATATAAAAATCAAAATGTAGTTAAGGTAATAACAAAAGAAACTTTGGATGAGTCTAAATTTTCAGAAGCTGAAGGTTTTTTTAGAAAGACTCTAAGTGATAATAAAAATATTTATCATCATTTAGGTATTTATTGTTATCAAATAGAAACATTAAGAACTTTAATTTCTTTAAAACAATCTAAGAATGAAATTAAAAATAGACTAGAACAATTAAGAGCACTAGATAACAATATTAAAATTAAAGTCGCACTTGCCAAAACATCTTCGATTGGTGTAGATACTAAGGAGGATTTTGTGGCTATTAAAAAAATAATGGAATATAAGTTTTAATGAGTAAGATTTATTTTCAAGGAACTTTCGGTGCTTATTCACATTTAGCAGCTTTATCAGTCGATAAAAAAGCAGAAATTATACCATGTAAAACTTTTGATGAGTGTTTTTTGAAGGCTTCAACAGACTCTAATTCAAAAATAATTATTCCTGAATCAAATAGGATTACTGGAAATATTGGCATTGAATATTTAATATTTCAATACAGATTAAATATTTATTCAGAATATTTTCAAAAAATTGAACATAATTTATTAGGATTACCAGGCACAAGAATTTCAGAGATAAAAAATGTTTATTCTCATTCACAGGCTTTATCACAATGTTCTAATTTTATTAAAAATAATGATTTAGTTGAACATGTGAGGGCAGATACCGCAGGATCTGCTGAGATGATTTCAAAAAATAAAGATAAGAAGAGTGCAGCTATAGCTTCTACTTTAAGTGCAGAAACTTACGGTTTAGAGGTTTTAAAAAAAAATATAGAAAATGAGAAAGGTAATCTCACAAGATTTTTGATTATGGGAAAAAACATTTCACAGCCTGAATATGGTAAAAAGAAATATATCACATCATTTTTATTTAAGTTAAAAAGTAAACCAGCAGCTCTTTATCAATCATTAGGAGGTTTTGCTATAAATGGTGTAAACTTGACTAAGTTACAAAGTTATCCTGAAAAAAATTCTTTTGATTCATTTTTCTTTTTATGTGATCTTGATGGTCATATTGAAGATTCAAAAGTTCAAAAATCTTTAGAAGAATTAGGATTACATTGTGAGGATTTTCACGTTCTAGGTGTTTTTGAAGCAGACAAAATAAGAGAAAAATAAGTTTTAATCTTTTCTTGTAGATAGCAAATTATTACTGCTATAATAGTTTTGGAGGCTAGGGCGTTTGCTGCATGAACCCGACTAGGTCCTAACGGAAGCAATCGTAATGACAGTTTCACGGGTCTAGTCTCCTAAGGATTAAAATGAACAAAAACTCAAAAGTTTTAGCTTTGAAATATAGACCGCAGATATTTAGAGATCTGATTGGTCAAGATGTTTTAGTTGAAACAATTTCAAATTCAATAAAGGCAAATAAAGTTCCAAATGCATATCTTTTTACAGGAATCCGTGGAGTTGGAAAAACAACAACGGCAAGAATTGTAGCAAAAGCTTTAAATTGCAAAAATGGATTTGAGAATTTATGTAAAGATGACTTCTGTGAAAATTGTGAAGCAATTACAAATTCAAATCATATAGATATATTTGAACTTGATGCAGCAAGTCAATCTTCAGTAGAAAATACACGTGAGCTAATAGAATTTTCTCGATATGCTCCCACATCATCCAAATATAAGATTTATATTTTAGATGAATGTCATATGTTATCTAAACAAGCTTGGGCTTCTCTTCTAAAGACTTTAGAGGAACCACCTGAATATTTAAAATTTATATTCGCGACTACAGAAATAAAAAAAGTTCCAATAACAATTGTTTCAAGATGTCAAAGATTTGATTTATCGAGGATTAAATCATCAAAATTGCTGGAATTTTTAAAAAAAATTAAAGAAAAGGAAAATGGCAAAGTTGCAGATGACACTCTAAAATTAATAGTTAAAATGTCTGAAGGTTCAGTAAGAGATGCTTTATCCCTATTAGATAGAGGTTTGTTAACTCTTAAGAACAATCAAGAGTTAGATTTGAAATCAGCACAAAAGATTTTTGGTAATTTTGATAAGTCTCAACTAATAGAAATGTTTGTATTAATCCTAAAAGGTGAGGAAAAAAAAGTAATTGAAATTTATAGAAATATTTATGATCAAGGAATAGATCCTAAAGTTTTTCTAAATGATTTTTTGGAGCTTATTTATTATTTTAAAAATATTGATTCATTAACTTTAGAAAATACAAATTTTTCACTAAATGATGAGGAATACTTAAAAATAAAAGAAATTTCAAAAAAAATTGATAATAGGGTTTTAATATTATATTGGCAGTTTACTATTAAAACTTTAGATGAATTAGATATAGTTTCAAATCAAAATTTATTAATAGAAATGTTTTTGATAAGATTAATGTTTCTTAGTGGTGTTAAACAAAAAGATAATAATTTAAATAAAAATACCATAACAGAAAAATTTGATAAAAATATTGTTTCAGATTTTAAAAATGACACAATAAATCAAATCAAAAATGTAACTCAAGAGAAAAAAATTAAACCTGAAATAAAGACCGAAGTTAAAGCTGAGGGAAAAAATTTAATTAATACATTTAAACAACTCTTAAGTATTTGTTCAGAAAAAAAAGAGTTAAAACTTAAATATGAACTAGAGAAAAATGTTAATTTAGTTAGTTTTGAAAAAAATAGAATAGAAATATCCTTTAATGATAATCTTGATAAAAATTTTGTAAAAGATTTATCTTTAAAACTTTATGAATGGACTGATCAAAGATGGATTATAACTTTGAGTAAAATAAAAGGTGAAAAGTCAATAAAGGAACAAGTAGAGAATAAAAAGAAAGATCAAATTGAAGCAGCAAAAAATACTAAATTATATAAAGATGTTTTAGAAAAATTTTCAGACGCAAAACTAATTGAAATAACTAATGAAATAAGTGAAAAGGAATAGATGACAGATTTTAGTAAAATACTTGATAAGGCCAAAGAGCTAGAAGCAAAGATGAAAGAAAGTCAAGAAAACATTAAAAAGATAAGAGTTGAAGGTGTCTCAGGTTCTAATTCAGTAAAAGTAGTTTTGGATGGGGAAGGAGAAATGCAGAAGATTGAAATTTCAAATGAAATTTTACAAGAGGATAAATCTATAGTGGAAGATTTAATTGTTGCAGCTCATAACAATGCAAAAATTCAACTTAAAACTAAGACTTCCGAAGAAATTTCAAAAGCAACAGGTGGTTTTGGAATTCCTGGATTTAAATGGCCACTTTAAAAGATGCAAAATATCAATGAGATTGAAGATTTAGTTAAATTGATTTCAAAGCTTCCGGGTCTTGGACCGAAATCTGCAAAGCGAATTGTTCTTAAATTAATAAACAATAGAGAAGAACTAGTAAAACCTTTAGCCAATAATCTAGCAAAGGTTTATAAAAATGTAACTAGATGTTATTCATGTGGATCATTAAAATCAAATTCTGATGGATGTAATAATTGTGAAAATATAAAAGAGAAATATAATAAAATTTGTGTTGTAGAAGATTTAGCTGATCAGTGGTCTATTGAAAATTCAAATATATTTAAGGGCTATTTCCATATACTGGGCGGCACTATAGCATCTGTTGGGCATAGAAAAGAAGATTTGTTAATTAATTCTTTAGTTGAAAGAGTTAATAAGGATGAAATTGAAGAGGTGATTTTAGCAACAAGTGCAACTGTTGAAGGTCAAACAACAGCTTTTTACGTTCAAGATAGTTTAAAAAATTCAAAAGCTAAAGTTACAAAATTAGCCCAAGGTTTACCTATAGGTGGAGAAATAGAAAACTTAGACGATGGAACTCTATACTCAGCTTTTAAAAATAGATCAAAATTAAATTCTAATTCTGACTAGCTTTTTTCTCTAATCTATTTAAATGAAGGAGTGGTTCTGTGTAGCCAGAGGGTTGATCTTTGCCTTTAAAAATTAAATCACATGCAGCTCTAAAAGCTATGGAATTTTCAAAATCATCACTCATTTTTTTGTAATTTTTATCACCTTGGTTTTGTTTATCGACGACTTTTGCCATTTCTTTCATTATCTCTTTAACTTGAATTTTTGTTGTAATTCCATGATGTAACCAATTAGCGATGTGTTGAGATGAAATTCTTAAAGTAGCTCTATCTTCCATTAATCCTATGTTATTTATGTCGGGAACTTTTGAACAACCAACTCCTTGATCTATCCATCTTACGACATATCCCAAAAGAGTTTGAGCAGAATTTGAAATTTCAGAATTTATTTCATCTACTGACCAATTAGGTCTATTAGCTATCGGGATTGTTAAAAGATCATCTAATTTTGAAAGTGATCTTGAGGCCAGTTTTTTTTGTACATCAAAAACATTAATTTCGTGATAGTGTAGAGCGTGCAATGATGCAGCTGTTGGTGATGGAACCCAAGCACAGTTAGCTCCAGCTTTTAAGTGTCCTATTTTTTCCTCTAACATTTTTTTCATTTCATCTGGTGCTGCCCACATTCCCTTACCAATTTGTGCTTTACCTGAAAAACCACATCTTAATCCTAAATCAACATTATTATTTTCATAAGCTTGTATCCATTTTGAAGACTTCATATCACCTTTTTTGATCATAGGTCCTGCCTCCATTGATGTATGCATTTCATCTCCTGTTCGATCAAGAAACCCAGTGTTTTGAAACACAATACGTTTAGAAAGAGCTCTTATACACTCCTTAAGATTAGCTGAGGTTCTTCTTTCTTCATCCATTAAACCTACCTTTATTGTATTTGGTTCTAATTTTAAAACCTCCTCAACTCTTGAGAATATTAAATCAGTAAATTTACATTCTTCAGGTCCATGCATTTTAGGTTTAACTATATAAATAGAGCCAGTTCTTGAATTTTTTTTTCTTTTTAAATCATGAAGTGCGGCAGCAGCAGTAATAAATGCATCCATAATTCCCTCAGGCACTTCGCTACCATCTTTTAAAAGAATGGAGGGATTGGTCATTAGATGACCAACATTTCTAATTAACAACAAGCTTCTTCCATGTAATTTTAAACCTTTACCATCTTTTGAGATATAACTTCTATCAGGATTTAGTTTTCTCTCTAAATTTTTACCATTTTTTTCAAATTGAATTTTTAAATCTCCTTTCATCAAGCCCAACCAATTTTTGTAACAAAGAATTTTATCCTCAGCATCAACGGCTGAAACACTATCTTCATTATCACAAATAGTTGAAACTGCAGACTCTGAAATTACATCACTTATACCGGCTATATCGTGAGCAGCACTAAAAGCTCTTGGATTAATTATAATTTCAAAATGAAGTTTATTATTCTCTAATATAATTGCTTCGGGTTTATTTGAGTCACCTCTATGACCTACAAATTTATTTGGATCTTTTAGCTTGTACTCATAGTCGTCTTTAAAAATGATTAAGTTTTTGTTAATTATTTTTAAACCAGCTATATTCTTCCAGCTTGTTCCCTCCAAAGGAATATATTTATCAAAAAATTCCCTAACATATTTAATTACTTCTTGGCCACGATTAGGATCATATCTTTCACTCCCTCCCTCTTCAGACTCAATTATATCTGTTCCATAAAGACTATCATATAAACTTACCCATCTAGCGTTTGCTGCATTTAAGGCATATCTTGCATTCATAATAGGAACTACTAATTGAGGCCCGGCTATTTTAGCTATTTCATCATCAACATTATTTGTTTCAATTTGAAAGTCTGGACCTTCTTCCTTTAAATAATCAATATCTTTCAAAAATTTTTTATAATTTTCAATTTTTATTTCATTTCCTTTATTTTTAATATGCCAATCATCAATCTTTTTCTGTAAATCTTCTCGTATTTGAATTAATTCTTTATTTTTTGGGGCAAGTTCATGAACTGTCTTGTCAAATCCCATCCAAAAATTCTCTGTAGAAATTTTGGTATCTATCAATAATTCATTATTAACAAATGATAATAATTCTTTGGCTACCTTAAGATTATTAACATTTACGTATTTTGTTTTCATGGTATCTTTTCTAAAACTCAAGTAAAATGAAGTCAATTAGTATATAGAAGCATTGACATTTTGTTGTCATTTTTCATAATTAACAAGCTATTTATTTAAATGAAAAATTATCTTAATTTTGAAACTGAAGTCAAAGACTTAGAAACCGAGTTAGAAAAATTAAAGGATCCATATAATCAGAGTGGACTTTCTGAGGTTGATACACAAAAAATTTCTAAGATTCAAAATGAAATAGATGAAAAGTTAAAATCTATATATTCAAATCTAGATCCATGGCAAACAACTTTAGTTGCAAGACACGAAGACAGACCTAAATCAAAATTTTACATTGAAAATTTATTTGAGGATTTTATCTCACTTTCTGGGGACAGGTATTATGGAGAGGATAAATCAGTCTTAACTGGATTCGCAAAATTTAAAGGTCAATCTGTTTTAGTTATAGGACAAGAAAAAGGTGAGGATCTTGATAGTAGAATTGAGAGGAACTTTGGTATGATGAGACCTGAAGGTTATAGAAAAACAATTCGTTTAATGGAATTGGCAGATAAGTTCAATATACCAATTATTATATTTGTTGATACACCTGGTGCTTATCCAGGTGTTGGAGCAGAGGAAAGAGGACAGGCCGAAGCAATTGCTAAATCAATTGAATGTTGTATGAAATTAAAAGTTCCAACTTTAGCAATTATTATTGGTGAAGGTGGTTCAGGAGGAGCTATCGCTTTAGCTTCTTCAAGTAAAGTTGTAATGTTACAAAATGCAATATACTCAGTTATATCACCAGAAGGATGTGCAACTATTTTATGGAGAGATCCAAAAAAAATGCTTGATGCCGCAAAGGCAATGAAATTATCTTCAAAAGATTTATTGGAACTTCAAATAATTGATGAAATAATTGATGAACCTGCTGGTGGAGCACATAGAGATAAAAATTTAATTTTGCAAAATATTAGTGAGTCAATTTCAAAAAACCTCGATTATTTCAAAACAATGTCTGCAGAAGAAATCTTTAATCATAGAAAAAATAAGTTTTTAAGAATTGGAAGAAGCAAAGGTTTTATCAGTAATTTAGATGATTTGAGTTCAATAAATATGAAAACTAATAATTTTGATCAATTAATGAGATCAAAAAAAATATTATTTCCAATTATAGGATTAATTATAGTTTCTATACTTTCAATAGTCTTTTTATTATAGAGCCCCACAACATCGTTTGTATTTTTTACCCGAACCACAAAGACATGGCTCGTTTCTACTCATTTTCTTTCCTATATATTTTGGATCAATTTTTGTTTGTTTTATTTCTTGTTTTTTTTCTGCTGGAGCTTCTACAACCTTTAAATTTATTAGAATCGTAATAAAGTCTAATTTAAGTTTGTTTAGTAGATTTTCAAATAACTCAAAAGCCTCTTTTTTATATTCAACTAGAGGATCTCTTTGTCCATATGATCTTAATCCAATTACTTGTCTTAATTGTTCTAAATATTGAATATGAGATTTCCAATTCATATCAATTGATTGTAAAAAAATTCTTTTTTCAATCTCCTTTGATTGGTTTTCACCCAGAAATTTAATTCTATCTTCACGCTTTTCTTTAAAATGATAAATTATTTTTTCTCTTAATTCATTATCTTTTAACGATAAAATGTTCTTGAAATTATTTTCGTCAAAATTTTTAGCTAAAATTAATCTAAGCTTGTTATCAAAATCATTACTTTTTGGATTTGAGATCTTCTTTGCTTTTAACAGAATTAAATCATCTATGATTTCCTTTAAAAAATCCTCAGAATATTCAAAAATTTGTTCACTATTCATCGCACTCTTTCTCTGGGTAAAAATTACATGTCTTTGATCATTTAAAACGTTGTCAAATTTAATTAGTGTTTTTCTAATATCAAAGTTTCTAGCTTCAACTTTTTGCTGAGCTCTTTCGAGCGCCTTATTAATCCATGGATGGTCAATACTTTCTCCATCTTTCAGGCCTAATTTTTGTAGAATATTATTCATAGATTCTGAACCAAATATTCTCATTAAGTCATCTTCAAGACTAACAAAAAAAATTGAGCTACCTTCATCACCTTGACGCCCAGATCTTCCTCTGGCTTGATTGTCAACTCTTCTTGATTCCATTCGCTCCGTTCCAATTACAAATAAACCACCTAAGTTTTTGATTTTTTCTTTATCTTTTTTAAGTTCTTCAACTGGTATTGAGCCTTTTTTCCCTCCTAATTGAATATCTACACCTCTTCCAGAAATACTTGTTGTGATAATTACTGAACCCTCTTTTCCAGCGTTTGCAATTATTTCTGCTTCATTTTCGTGATTCTTTGCATTTAAAACAACATGTTTAATATTTTCCTTTTTCAAAAGCTTTGAATAAATTTCAGATTTATTTACGCTAGAAGTGAATACCAAAAGCGGCTGTCCTTTTTTGTTACACTCATGTATTTTTTGGATAATTGCTTTATTTTTTTCTTGTTCAGTTCTAAAAATTTGATCATTATAATCATTCCTTATCATTTTCTTATTTGTTGGAACAACTACAACTGGTAAACTATAAATTTCAAAAAATTCCTGAGACTCGGTTAATGCTGTACCTGTACAACCACAAATTTTTTTATAAAGTTTAAAATAATTTTGATAAGTTATTGATGCTAGTGTCTGATTTTCAGCCTGTATATCAATTTTTTCTTTGGCTTCTAAAGCTTGATGTAGACCATCTCCAAATCTTCTTCCTTCAAGTATTCTACCAGTAAGCTCATCGATAATTTTTAAGTTATTTTCTTGAATAATGTAATCCTTACCTTTTTGAAATAAGTGATTTGCTCGCAAAGCTTGATTAACATGATGAACCAATCCTAGATTTTCAGGATCATAAAAATTGTTATTTTTTAATATTCCAGCATTTGAAAAAATTCTTTCTACATTAGTTATTCCGTCATTGGTTAGAAGGATGTTTTTATCTTTTTCATCTATCTCATAATCTTTTTCACTTAAATTTTTAATTAACTTATCAATTGCTAAATATTGATTAGTTTTATCTTCTGCTGCACCAGAAATTACTAGTGGAGTCCGAGCTTCATCTATTAAACATGAATCTATTTCATCAACAATTGAAAAAAAATGTTCCCTTTGCACCATTTCATTTTTAGAATATTTCATGTTATCTCTTAGATAGTCGAATCCAAGTTCACTATTGGTTGCGTATGTTACATCACAATTATAATTTTTTTTTCTTTCAGTATCACTTTGGTCATTATTGATATATCCAGAACTTAGTCCTAAAAAATTATATATTTCACCCATTTCTTGTGAGTCTCTTTTTGCCAAATAATCGTTCACTGTAACTATATGAACACCTTTTTCTTCAAGTGCATTTAAGTAAGCAGCTAAAGTAATTGTTAATGTTTTACCCTCACCAGTTCTCATTTCAGCAATTTTTGATTCATGTAAAACTATTCCACCGATTATTTGAACATCAAAATGACGTTCATTTCTTTTTCTTCTGGAAGCCTCACGAACTAAAGCAAAAGCCTCAGGTAGTATTTGATTTAAACTTTTCCCGTTTTTAATTTGGTTCTTAAATTCAGATGTTTTTAAGGGAAAGTCGCTATCTTTTAAATTTTTGATTGAATTTTCTAAGGAGTTAATTTTTGAAACAATTTTACTTATCCTATCTAATTCTCTCTGATTATTAGATTTAATGAATTTTGAGATAAAACTTAAAGGGTTTAGCATTAGTTTTTTGATTTATTATTTACTTATAACCTTTAATATAATTATTAAATAATTATTTTAAATACTATGGGCATAAATTTATCAAATTTTTTATCATCTAAATCAAAAAATAAGAGAATGAACGAATTTCAAGATTTAGATCATATTGATGGAGTTTCAATTTCCACTGTAAGCGCTGGATTGTATAAAGATCCTAGAGATGATTTAGTAATGTTTTATTTCAGAGATGGGGCTAATCATGCGAGTGTGTATACACAATCGAAAATTATATCTGAAAATATTAAATGGAATTTAAACCAAAAAGTAAAAAAAATATTTTCTTTAATTATTAATACAAGAAATGCCAACTGTTTTACTGGGAAACAAGGTTATAAGAGTCTTGAAAAAATTGCAGAGTTAGCCGCTACACAATTATCAGAAAAACAAAAAATAGATGAAGATCAGCCAAAAAAAATCAAGACAAAAGAAATAATTTTTGGTTGTACTGGGACCATAGGAGAAATTTTTCCTGAGGATAGAATAAAGAATAAAATCTCAGATTTAGTAAATAAAATAAAGTATACACAAAATAAATATATATGGATGAAGGCTGCATTAGGCATAATGACAACTGACACTCAACCAAAGATGACTATGGAAGAGTGCTCAATTGGAAATAGTAATGTTAAAATATTTGGGATAGCGAAAGGCTCTGGTATGATTCAACCAAATATGGCTACCACATTGGGCTATGTGTTTACTGATGCAGATATTCCCAATGATATTTTAAAAAAGTTATTAAAGAAAAACATCGCAACAACATTCAATGCAATTACGTGTGATAGTGACACAAGCACTAATGACATGGTATCTTTTTTTTCTACAGGAAGAGTAAAACACTCAAAAATAAATAATATCAATGACGAAAAACTAAAAGAATTTGATATGGCATTGAATAAAGTTTTATTAAATTTAGCCAAAAGGGTTGTAGCTGATGGAGAGGGTGCTTCTAAATTTATTTCAGTAAATGTAAAAAATTGTAAGAATGAAAATGATGCAAAGAAAATTGCTTTTTCGATTGCTAATTCTCCACTAGTTAAAACAGCTATCGCTGGTGAAGATCCAAATTGGGGAAGAATTGTTATGGCAATTGGTAAAGCTGGCATTCCAATTAATATTGATAAGTTATCTATTAAGTTTGGAGATATAAGTATTGTTCAGAACGGTAAATTAAATGTGAGCTACAATGAAGATGAGGCCTCAGAATATATGAAAGATGACAATATAGATATTCATGTTGATATTATGGGTGGATCGAAAAATTTTAGTGCTTACACAATGGATTTTACTAAAAAATATATTCAAATAAATTCTGATTATAGAAGTTGAGATATCTTGAATTTTTATTAATTATGACTAACTAAAATACATGATTAAATATAAACTAATTTGTAAAAATTGTGACTTATTATTTGATAGTTGGTTTGCGAGTTCAAAAGAATATGAAAAATTAAAAAAAAAAAAGTTTATAAGTTGTCATAAGTGTAATTCATTCAAAGTTGAAAAAACATTGATGGCACCAAAATTAATAAACAAATTTAATAAAGAAAAGATCGATCAAAAAAATTTAAATTATCAAAAATTTATTAAAAAAAATTTTAAATATGTAGGAGATAATTTTGCTTATGAAGCAAGATCTATACATTACAGTAACAAAAAAAAAGAAAAGGGTATTTATGGAAATGCTTCAAATGATGAGATTAAAGAACTTAAAGAAGAAGGTATTGATACAGATATTATTCCTTGGATAGAAGATAAAAATAATTAAGCTTTAATAAATTTTCCTATATAATTAACAGATCTATCTGAACTTAATTTCCATTCATTTTTAACTAAATTAAATTTAAATCCATTTAAAGCCTCTAACTTAAGATTATGTTTTTTAAGTTTATCAATTAAATCATCAGGTTTGATGAATTTTTCCCAATCATGCGTCCCAATAGGGAGCCATTTTAAGATATATTCTGCACCAATAATTGCAAATAGATATGATTTCAGAGTTTTATTGAGTGTTGCTACAAACATAAGACCATCTTTTTTTAATAATTTTGAACAAGATTTTAAAAAAAAATCTACATCATCAACATGCTCTATAATTTCCATATTAAGTATTACATCAAATTTGGTAGAAGTTTGAAATTTTTCTGGCGAGGTGCATATATAATCAATATCAAGATTGTTTTTTTTTGCATGAAGTTTTGCAACATTAATATTTTTTTCAGAGGCATCAATACCTGTCACTACTGCACCCAATCTAGTCATAGGCTCAGATAATAGCCCACCGCCACAGCCTATATCTAAAATCTTTATTCTTTCTAATGGTTTCTCTTTATTTTCAAGTTTTAAAGAATTGATTATATTATCTTTAATATATGAAATCCTGATAGGATTAAATTTGTGTAATGGTTTAAATTTTCCATCAGGATTCCACCATTCTTCGGCAATTATAGAAAATTTCTCTATTTCTTTTTTATTTATTGTGTTATTTTTCATTACTGGATTGACTTTATATTCAACATGTATTTTATCAATATAATTTAAACTTATAAATATTAACTTATCATGAAAATTGTAGTTTTAAAATTTGGTGGAACATCAGTAGGGACAATAAAGAAGATTAAAAATGTAGCTGATATAATTGGTAATTATATTAAGAAAAAATACAAAGTAATAGTTGTTTCATCAGCAATGAGTGGGGTTACAAATGATTTAATTAATAAATCAAATGAAATTAGCGATAATTTTTCGCATGCTGAGCATGATGTTTTAGTTTCCACAGGTGAACAGGTAGCTTGTTCATTGATAGCAGGCAGGTTAATTCATAAAGG
>CACKZI010000017.1 GCA_902604605.1 uncultured Pelagibacteraceae bacterium
TAAACTAGTAACGAACCAAAAATTGTGCCAAAAAAAACTACTAAAAAATTTAGATTATAAATCAAATAAAGTGAAGCAATAAGAGAAAAGCCTATAACACTTTGAATGTTAACGCCCCAAAAAAAAAATAAATCACTCCAGCTCCAATTTTTATTATTTGGATTTACTGTGACAAGATCCCAGTTAACGAGTGTTTTTTTTGATTTTTGTTGACTCACTTAAACAATATAAAACTAAAATTTTCTACTGTCCATATAAGAGAGTTGGCAACCATAAGGCAATTTTAGGAAATATAATGATTAAGATTAAACCAATGACTTGAAGGACCATAAATTGCATCATTCCATAATAAATATCTTTAAGATCCCATTCAGGTACCACTCCTTTTAAAAAATACGCTGAAAGTGCTACAGGTGGCGAAAGCCAGGCGGTTTGTAAATTTACTGCTACTAATATTGCAAACCAAGTTAAGTTAAATCCTAAAGCTTCAACTAGTGGTAAAATTATTGGAATTATTATCATCACTATAGGAACCCACTCCAGAGGCCATCCTAATAAAAAAATCATCACCATTATCATAGCTAGAATAAGGTATTTATTCATTTCTAATCCTAATAAAAATTCAGTAAGCAATGTTGGTGTTCCTAATCTTGCAAATACTGCTCCAAAGAAATTCGATGCAGCTACTAAAACCATTATCAAAGCTGTTATTTCTAAAGTTTTAACTAAAGCTTCTTGTAATTTTGAAAGTGTTAATTTTTTATATGCTAAAGAAAGTAATAAAGCTCCCATTGCTCCACAACCAGCTGCCTCTGTTGGAGTCGCAAAGCCAAATAAAATACTTCCTAGTGCCGCAAAAACTAGAGCTGCTGGTGGAACCAATCCTAAAAAAAACTCAATCCAAACTTCTTTCATACTTGCCGCTCTCATATCTTCTGGAAGCACTGGTCCTAATTTTGGATTAATCATACATCTAATTGTTGTGTAAGCCGCATATAATGTGGCTAGTAGAATTCCTGGAAAAATTGCTGCTGCAAATAAATCAATCACTGGTATTTCCATGATAGGACCCATTACAACAAGCATAATGCTTGGTGGAATTAAAATTCCCAAAGTCCCACCTGCAGTAATTGTTCCAGCTGCAAGTCTGACATCATATCCAGATCTATTCATTGATTTAGCAGCCATTATACCTAAAATAGTAACTGAGGCTCCAACAATACCTGTTGCTGCTGCAAATATTACAGAGACAAATAGAACTGCATAATATAAAGAACCTTTAACCTTCGAAAGCATTAACTGGAAGGCAGAAAATAATCTTTCCATTAATCCTGCTTGCTCCATCATAATGCCCATAAAAACAAAGAGTGGGACTGCAGCAAGAGTTTGTTCGGTCATTACCATAGAAAATTGGAGAGTCATTAAGTAGAAAACTAATTTTCCAAATCCCAAATAACCAAAAACAAAACCTAAAAATATTAATGTGAAAGAAATCGGAAATCCTACAAATATTGCAAAAAGCATTACTCCAACAAGGATAAAACCTAAAATTGCTGGATCCACAAATTCAGCTATCATTTATCTACTCCAGGCCATTCACCTTTTTTAGCTGCCCAATAACTTTTAAATAATTCAGAGATACCCTGTATAAGTAAAAATACTATTCCAATTAGCAAACATGTCTTAATTGGCCACATGTACGGCATCCAAGTTGTATCCATTCCTCTCTCACCTCTTTGAATAGACTCCCCTACATATCCAATTGTCATATAAAGAAAGACAATTAATCCAGGAAAATAAAATATAAGATATAACCAAAAATCTATAAGACCTTGGTTTTTAGTTTTAAAATTTCTGTATAAGAAATCAGCTCTAATATGAACTCCTCTTGAAAGAGCATAGCCTGCTCCCAACATAAAAAGAGCACCATATAAAAAACGACTGATATCATAAGCCCAAATAGTCGGAGCTAAAAATAATTTTCTTGCTAGAACTTCGTAAGTCATAGCAAATATTAAAGGCATTAATATCCAGCAAACTATGTTTCCAATCCACTTGCTAAACTTATCAATATTAACTATGGATTTTGCCATCCATAATGGCATGTCATCTGGCATTTTTCCTGAACCACCACGCCTTTCGGCTATCATTTCATCTGATATATCTAATTTGCCTGGTTCTTCTGCCATAAAATTCTGATTAAAAAATTAGAGCGGACTGTAAAAGTCCGCTCTAACAAATTTAGATTAATTACTGATTACTTTAATGTTGCTGCGTGAGCCATTCCTAGCTTCGCATTAGACATTTGAGCACCACTCCAGAAAGGAACAGCAACATCAGCAAACTCTTTCATAGAGTCATATACTTTTTTGAAAAATGCATTTTTCTCAGCATTTTTATTCAAAGTTGCTTTTGCAGCAGCCATATATTCTACAAAGTAGTCAGATGGAGTATCTTCTAATTTTACTCCGTGTTTTGTAGTTAATGTCTGTAAAGCTTTTCCATTTTCATAGATTCTGTAACTTAAAGATTTTGCTAATGAAGCATTAGCAGCAACTTCAAGAGACTTCTTCTCATGAGCACTCATTGCTTTGTAAGTTTTTCCAGTAATGTAAAAGTCAGCATTTACTACTACTTGGTGTAAACCTTGTAGATAATAGTGCTTTAAAACTTTTTGGAAACCAAATACCATATCAGGTTTTGGACAACACCACTCAGCAGCATCGATAGTTCCGGCTTCAAGTGCTGGTAAAATATCACCACCACCCATAGCAACAGAAGCTATACCAATGTCTTTATAAGTTTGTCCTGGGATTCCTGGAGGAGTTCTGAACTTATATTTTCTAAAGTCAGCCATATCTTTAATTGGTTTTGGAAACCAACCTAAAGCTTCAGGTCCAACCGGTTGTAACATAAATCCTTTTATGTCTCTTCCCATTTCTTTCCAAAGTTGGTCGTATAATTCTTTACCACCACCATATTGAAACCAAGATAAGAAGGCTAAGTTGTCAATACCAACACCACCACCAGCTACTGGCGAACCAAATAGCATAGCAGCAGGGTGATCACCTGACCAATAGTGTGTCCATGCAAACCCACAATCAATCAAACCCTTGTCAACCGCATCTAAAGTTTCTTTAACTCCTACAACAGCTCCAGCAGGTAAAATTTCAAATTTTAAAGATCCACCTGTTAATTCTGTTACAGTATCAGTAAAGTCCTTTAACATTTTAACTTCATCAGCTTTAGTGTTAAGAACTGTCTGACATTTTAGTGTTTTTGCAGCATTAGCACTTGATGTAAATCCAAGTACCAAAATAGTTGCAAATAACATTGAAATGATTTTTTTCATTATATTTCCTCTTGTTAGTTAAATTTAACGGTTGCATACAATCAGAAAATTATAGCTGACACAAGTGACAATCGAGAGATATAGGTGTAAAAATCATTAAATAAAAAAAGTATTCAACTAGAAATGGAAAACTACGATTATATAATTATTGGTGCTGGGTCAGCTGGATGTGTATTAGCAAATAGACTTTCAGAAAATCCAAAAAATAAAGTTGCATTAGTCGAAGCTGGTGGAAAAGATAATTATCCATGGATACATATTCCAGTTGGATACTTTAAAACTATGCATAATCCTTCAGTTGATTGGTGTTATAAAACTGAACCTGATGAGACAATGAATGGTAGATCAATTCGTTACCCGAGAGGAAAAACATTAGGGGGTAGTTCTTCTATAAATGGTCTTCTTTATATAAGGGGGCAAAGCAAAGACTATGATGTTTGGAGACAAATGGGTAACACAGGGTGGGGTTGGGAAGATGTTCTTCCCTACTTTATTAAATCTGAAAACCAAGAAAGAGGTAGAGATGAATATCATGGCGTGGGTGGACCTTTATCTGTGTCGGATCAAAGAATACAATTGCCTTTATTGAATGAATTTCAAAATGCTGCTGAAGAATTTGGTATTCCAAAGACTAAGGATTTTAATACAGGGGACAACCATGGCTGTGGTTACTTTCAAGTAACTGAAAAAGATGGTTTTAGATGTAGTACAGCAGTTGGCTACTTAAATTCAATTAAAAACAGAAGAAATCTAAAAATTATTACAAATGCACATGTTAAAAAAATAAATTTTGAAAATAAGACAGCTAAAGAAATTGAATACTGGCAAGATAATGAATTAAAAATAATTTCAGCTCAAAAAGAAATAATTTTATCATCAGGAGCTATTGGATCACCTCAAATTCTACAAACTTCTGGTATTGGAAACTCAGAAAAATTAAAAAACTTAGGTATTGAAGTGGTACATGAATTAAATGGTGTTGGAGAAAATTTACAAGACCATTTGATGTTTAGGCCTATATATAAAGTTCATGGTTTAAAATCTCTTAACAAAAAAATAAACAGCTTATTTGGAAATCTTATGATCGGTTTGGAGTATATTTTTAATAGAAGTGGTCCAATGACTATGGGTGCCAGCCAAATGTGCATGTTTGCAAAAAGTGATCCCTCTTTAGAATTACCTGATCTTCAGTGGCATGTTCAGCCAATGAGTATGGATACATTGGGCGCAACCAAAAATCATGATTTCCATGCATTCACACCTACTGTTTCTAATATCAGACCGACAAGTAGAGGTCATGTGAATATAGTAGACAAAGACTCAAGAACTTATGCAAAAGTCAAATTAAATTATTTATCAACCGATCATGACAGAATGGTAGCTGCTCGAGGATTGAAACTAACAAGAAAAATTGTAATGGAATCTAAAACTTTTAAAAAATATAATCCTGAAGAGTATAGACCTGGAATTAATATAAATGATGATGAAGAGTTAGTTAAAGTAGGTTCAGATTACACTCAAACTATATTCCATCCGGTTGGCACCTGCAAAATGGGTCAAGATGATATGGCTGTAGTTGATGAAAAATTAAAAGTTAAAGGTATAAAAAATTTAAGAGTTATTGATGCATCAATAATGCCAAATATTACTTCTGGGAATACTAACGCTCCAACAATAATGATTGCAGAGAAAGGTGCAGATATGATACTAGAAAACTGATGTTTGCTGAATTATTTTCCCCCGAACAAATAACAATATTAACTCAAATTATTCTAATAGATCTTGTTTTAGCAGGTGACAACGCAATTATAATTGGAATGGTTGCCTCTAAATTTCCAACAGAACAAAGAAAAAAAATTATATTTTGGGGCATTGGTGGGGCTGTAATTTTAAGAATAATCCTAACTCTATTAACTGCTTATTTATTACAGATTACTGGCTTAAGGTTAATTGGTGGATTACTATTACTTTATATAGTTTATAAACTTTATACAGATGTAATTAGAGGTTCTACTAATGAAGAGAATGTAAAAGTAGATAATTCAAATTTTTTAAAGGCCATTTGGACAATTTTATTAGCCGATTTTACAATGAGTTTAGACAATGTTTTGGGTGTTGCTGGCGCTGCTGGTGATCATTATGCTTTGTTAGTTTTTGGTTTAATTTTATCTATAATCTTAATGGCTACAGCGGCTACTTTAATATCTAATTGGATAAAAAAGTACAAATGGATTGCTTGGGCGGGCTTGATAGCAATTCTAGTTGTTGCTATTGAGTTGATTTACACGGATATTAAAATATTATTTTTATAATGTTCTTAAAAAATTATAATCTTAAAAATAAAACTGCTGTAGTTACTGGTGCAGGTAAAGGTCTTGGAAGAGCTTGTGCAATAGCACTTGCAGAAGCAGGAGCAAATCTAGTTATAATTAGTAGAACAAAAAAAGACCTAGATGAAGTTTCTAGAAAAGTAAAAAAACTTAGGATTAAGTGTAAATCTTATGTTTGTGATATTACTAAATATGATCAAATTAAAGATATTATAAATAAACAAGCTAAAATAGATATTTTGGTAAACAATGCGGGAAATAATATTCCTGAACATTTCACTAAAGTTAAAACCAAAAATATGGAATATCTTGTTAAAATTAATACAGTCGCAACATTTAATCTTGCACAATTGTGTGCACTTAAGATGATAAAATCTAAAAACAGAAAAAAAATTGGTGGTGCAATAGTTAATATGTCTTCTCAAATGGGACATGTTGGTGGGCCAATCAGAAGTGTTTATAATATGAATAAATGGGGATTAGAAGGTTTAACGAGAGGAATGTCTTTGGACTTAGCTAAATATAATATTAGAGTGAATACAGTTTGCCCTACATTTGTTGTAACTCCCATGACTAAAAAATTTTTAAAAAATAAAAAATTTAAGAGAGACACACTTAACAATATTCCCCTAGGTAGATTTGCAGAATTATCAGAAATATCTTCAGCTGTAGTTTTTCTTGCTTCTGATGCTGCATCAATGATTACGGGGACTTCATTACTGGTTGATGGCGGATGGACTGCAAAATAATAATTCGATTATTTTTCTTAATAATTCTTTTTGCTCCAACAAAAATAAATGCAATTGAATTCAAAGGTAAATTTTTACAAGGTCATTATATAGTAGGAATGACTGAGTCTTCAGCAAAAATAATAATAGATAAAAAAGAAATTAAAGTTTCAAAAGATGGTTATTTTGTATTTGGATTAGATCGTGATAGAAAATTTGATGTAACTATTACAAAAATTGTGGATGGTAAGAAAGAGAAGATAATTAAAAAAGTTTTAAAAAGAAAATACAATATTCAAAGAATTGATGGTTTAGAGGAGAGCAAAGTAACTCCTCCTGAATCAGTCTATGAAAGAATTAAAGAAGAAAATAATAAAATTGGTGAAGCAAGAGCAATAAATTCTGATTTACCTTTCTTTAAAAATCAATTCATTATGCCAGTCAAAGGTATAATTAGTGGTGTTTATGGAAGTCAGAGAATACTAAATGGTAAACCCAAATGGCCACATTATGGAATAGATATTGCTGCTAAGAAAGGAACTAAAATTAGATCTTCAGCAACTGGAGTAGTAACAATGGCTGAACCGGATCTATACTATACTGGTGGAACTATAATTATGGATCATGGTCATGGTATCTCAACAATTTATTCTCATCTAGCAACTCTTGATGTTAGTGTTGGTGATGAAGTTTTACAAGGGAATGTAATCGGTACAGTTGGTTCAACAGGCAGATCTACAGGTCCTCACTTGGACTTCAGAATTAATTGGTTTCAAACTAGACTTGATCCAATGTCAGTATTAAATTGATTTAATCACAAAAATTTAAATTAAAAAAACATCAGAAAAACTAGTTAATGAATTAATAAGATAGAATGGTACCTTGCAAAAAAACACTGGTCTTAAATCTCAGACCTTGCTCTCAATCTTTCATAAATTAATCTTACCTTAACACCTAAATCTAAAAAAGGTTGTGGTGGTAACCAGGTTGGTTTACTTCTAGCCTCAATAGTATCAATTTCTTTAGTATTTTCATTGTTAGCTTTGATAGCTATTTGTTCTCCAAATAAAGTACCAACTCCAATACCTGAGCCATTATAACAACCTGCTACAAATATATTTTCATCAATTTTTTCAAAAATTTGAGAACTATTTCTAGTTCTTGAAACTATTCCTGACCAAGTCGACTCAATAATGTCTTCGGGTAATTGTGGAAATCTTTTTTTAATTCCAATTTTTTGTTTTAATTTTCTTTTATTTAATTCTGATTGAGACATTTGAAAAGGATTATAAACTTCTGCAGTATTTCTAAT
Source organism: uncultured Pelagibacteraceae bacterium (assembly GCA_902604605.1). Taxonomy (GTDB): domain Bacteria; phylum Pseudomonadota; class Alphaproteobacteria; order Pelagibacterales; family Pelagibacteraceae; genus Pelagibacter. The sequence continues at coordinate 7,723 of CACKZI010000017.1, forward strand.
CAAAATCCGTCTATCTCTAGTCATTCTAATGGTGGCTCCCATTGGTCTTACCGGTAATACTCCCCATTCTTTTGGCTTACCAATAGACTCGAACTCTTTATCTGATAAAGATCTAGTCATACTTGCTGTTAAAGTAATAGGAAAATTATAATTAGACCTTATTCCTAGAGATTTTAGAAATCCATTTGTTGCAAAAATAATCTTTTTAGTTTTGATTGACCCACTTTTAAAATTACAAAAGATTGTATTATTAGTTTTTTTCCATTTTAACAGCAAAGAATTTTCATAAAGATTTACATTTTCTGGTAATGTATCGATCATAGCTCTAACTAATTTACCTGGATGTAGCAAAATCCCTCCACTTGTGTGAAGAGCAACATTATAAAAATTAGTGCCTAACCTTTTTTTAAGATCCTCTTTTGATAATAAATTATGATCAAAACCTAATTTAGATAAAGTGTCTGAAAAATTTTCTAATATTTTTTTATCATCTTCCCTTGATGAAGCAAAATATTTTCCACATTCGTTCCAATCACAATCAACCTGGTATTCCTTAATAAATCTTTTAACTGCCTCTATTCCTAATTTATAAATGTCTGCTTTTTTTTTATAGTTAGTTAATTCTTTATTGGAACTAAAACCATCATTAAGCGTTGTATCAACCAAATAGCCTGAGTTTCTCGAACTTGCTCCCTCACCTGCTAATTGGGCATCTACCAATAATATTTTCTGTTTTGGAACAAGTTGACCTAATTTTCTTGCTGCTGATAATCCAGTGTAACCTGCTCCTATTATAAGCCAATCACAGCTTTCATCCTTATTCAAAATATTAGGATTTGATCTTGAATTTAAATCGTGAATCCAACTACAGTTATTATCATTAATTATTTGCATTAATATTCAAAATAGTTTGATTAATTTTATTTGCGATAATTTCTGAACCTTTTGAAGATAAATGACAACAATTATCAATAAAAATATCTGACACATTATAATCTTGCATTATGGAAACTAAATCTAAGAAAATAAAATTTCCATGTTCATAATTTTCTAGGTTTAAGTTTATTTCGTTAATTAAATTGATTTTACTTTTTTCAAAATCATTTAATAAATTTAAATTATCTTTTAAATGCATTGGTGATAAAATAGGAGTAAATATAAATTTGGTATTAGCATAATTCATATTTTTTATTTTATTTAATTGACCAGTGTAAAGATCAATAATCTTCTTATCTGACTCTAAAGTTCTTTTGTTAGACTTATTAGTCGGAATTTCAAAGTATTTCATAACATAAACTTTTCTCATTATTTTAAAAAAATTGATCTCACCCCATAAAGGAAGATTTTTGTACTTGAAAAAAAATAAATCCTTAGAGAAAAAATTAATGTAATTTGACCAATTAATTTTTTCATTCCATTTATTTCCAAATAAAAGATATAAATCGATGGGATTAAAATTTGAAATATAAACAAATTGTATATTTTTTACCTTCGAAAATTCATTTAAAAATTTTTTTGTGGACTGTTCTGGTGAATAGGATGGAACTGATGCATTAACAATTTGAAATTCATCATTCAAGCTTTCTAGATGACCAGCTATACTGTCTTTATAGTTTAAATTCCATCCAAACGGGACACTGTCACCTATTAAAACTATTTTAGAATTTTCATTATCTAAATTTGTAACATATCCATCTTCTTTTACTCTTAATCTATTTTTATCTGTAAAAACATTAATGTTTGATTTTATTTTCACATTTTTCTTTAAATTCATAAAATTATTTGAATCAATTTCAGTAAAAGCAAAAGTCAAATTAGAGTGATCAAAACTTTTTGATATCTTGAGTTTTAAAAAAATTAAAGATGACAATTCTAAGATAGAAACTAGAATTAGAAAAAATAAGATTATATTTCTTAGTATTTTCATTAAATTAATTTTATACTTTAATCTAATTTAAAGTTTTTTGTATAGTCTTTGGGTTATCTTTTTACGTTTAATTAGGAGTGGACAACCAGATTATCTTGATATCATCCATTCAAAGATTTTTGGGGCTTCATATCATCTTTTTTAATACCAGCAACTCTTACTGGTTTTTTCATTGCATCTCTTCTGAAAGGTTCTCCAAGTTCTTGGTTTAATATAACTTCTATAAATGTTGTAATACCTTTTTTTTGATCTTCACAGGATTGTTTGATAGCGTTAGTGGTTTCTTCCATAGTTTTTACTGTTACCCCTTTTAAACCGCAAGCATCAGCAACTTTTGCATAACTTAGTTCTGGATCCAATTCTGTTCCAACAAAATTATTATCAAACCATAAAGTAGTATTTCTTTTCTCAGCACCCCATTGATAGTTTCTAAAAATTACCATTGAAATTGCCGGCCATTCTTCTCTTGCACATGAGCTCATTTCATTCATACTAATACCAAAAGCTCCATCACCTGCAAAACCTATAACTGGTGTATCAGGGCATCCGATTTTTGCTCCAAGAATTGATGGAAATCCATAACCACATGGACCAAATAAACCTGGTGCTAAATATTTTCTTCCTTTTTCAAAAGTTGGATAAGCATTTCCTATCGCGCAGTTATTTCCTATATCGCTGGAAATAATTACATCATCAGGCATTCCTGCTTGAATTGCTCTCCAAGCTTGTCTAGGAGACATTCTATCAGAATCTCTTTCTCTTGCTTCTTTATTCCAAACTGTACCTTTGTCATCATCTTCATGATCTAAACTTGATAGTTTTTGTAACCATGCTGATTTAGTTTGATGAATGATATCTTTTCTTTTTTGTCTGTCAGTATCTCCTGCTGTTGATGAAAGTTGTGCTAACAGTTGTTGCGCAACTAACTTTGCATCACCACATATTCCAACAGAAACTTTTTTTGTTAAACCAATTCTATCCGAATTCATATCAACTTGAATGATGCTTGCATTTTTAGGCCAATAATCAATTCCATAGCCTGGTAAAGTTGAAAAAGGATTGAGTCTTGTGCCTAACGCCAAAACAACATCGGCTTTAGAAATTAATTCCATGCCAGCTTTTGAACCATTATAACCTAGTGGTCCTGCTGCTAATGGATGGCTTCCTGGAAAACTATCATTGTGTTGATAACCTGAGCAAACAGGTGCATCTAATTTTTCTGCTAATTTTTTACAATCTTCTATCGCTCCACCTATAACAACTCCAGCTCCAGATAATATTACTGGAAACTTTGCTTTAGATAATAAGTCAGCGGCTTTTTTAATAGCATCAGTTCCACCAGCTTGTCTTTCTAATCTAACAATTGGAGGCAAATCTATATCAATTACTTGTGTCCAATAATCTCTTGGAACATTTATTTGTGCAGGTGCAGAACCTCTTATAGCTTTTTCAATCACTCTATTTAAAACTTCCGCCATTCTTGATGGATCTCTTACTTCCTCTTGGTAACAAACCATATCCTTAAATAAATTCATTTGTTCAACTTCTTGGAAACCACCTTGTCCCATAGTTTTGTTTGCTGCTTGAGGTGTTACTAATAATAAAGGTGTATGATTCCAGTAAGCTGTTTTAATTGGGGTTACCAATCCAGTTATTCCAGGTCCATTTTGTGCAATGACCATGGACATTTTACCAGTAGCTCTGGTATAACCATCAGCTATTAAACCACCATTTGTTTCATGAGCAACATCCCAAAAAGTAATTCCTGCATCCGGAAAAATATCAGATATAGGCATGAAAGCTGATCCAATTATTCCAAAAGCATGTTCAATACCGTGCATTTGTAAAACTTTTACAAAAGCTTCTTCTGTTGTCATTTTTGTCATTAATAGAACCTTTCTAAATTAGTAATGAATAATTTTTTTAAAAATTAATTGTTAATTTGAGCGATTAATATATAAGATTTTGAAAAATTCAAATAAACAAATCGACACTATATATGGCTACAGACATCATAATTCACGACCAAAAAGATAATGTAGGAGTAGTTGTTATTGAAAAAATCACCCCAAAACAAGATTGTTCATGCTGGATAATGGAAAATGATAGCACAGTAAATATACAATCATTAGACGAAATTCCTTTAGGTCACAAAATTGCGATGACTGATTTGAAGGAGGGAGACACGATTTTAAAATATGGTCATGATATTGGGAAAGTAGTAAAATCAATTAAAAAGGGTGAACACGTGCATGTTCATAACGTAAAAACAAAGAAGTGGTAATAATATGGAAATTCCAAAAAGTTTTTTAGGTTATAAAAGAGAAAATGGAAGAGCGGGAACAAGAAATCATGTCATCATTCTACCTGTTGACGATATTTCAAATGCTTGTGCTGAAGCGGTAGCAAACAATATTAAAGGAACAATTGCACTTCCTCATTCATATGGAAGACTACAATTTGGTGCAGATTTAGAATTACATTTCAGAACAATGATTGGAACGGGCAGTAATCCAAATGTTGCTGCTGTAATCGTAATAGGAATTGAGCCTAAATGGACGAAAAGAATTGTAGATGGTATCGCAAAGACTGGAAAACCTGTTGAAGGGTTTCATATTGAAAGAACCGGAGATATTGGGACTGTCATGAAGGCTTCAAAAAAAGCGCAAGAATTTGTTATGTGGGCCTCAGAAAAGCAAAGAGAAGAGTGTCCAATGAGTGATTTATGGATATCAGTTAAGTGTGGTGAGTCAGATACTACTTCTGGCTTAGCTGCAAATCCAACGGTAGGAAATTTGATGGATAAACTTGAACCTTTAGGTGTTCATTTGTGTTTTGGTGAAACTTCAGAACTTACAGGAGCTGAGAAAGTTTGTGCTACAAGAGGAGCTACCAAGGAAGCTGCAGATAAATTCATGAAAACATGGAGCTCATACAATGATTTTATTCTTAAAGAAGCAACTGATGATCTTTCTGAAAGTCAACCAACTGCTGGTAATATAGCTGGTGGATTAACAACAATTGAAGAAAAAGCTTTTGGAAATTTTCAAAAAATAGGAAATTGTAAATTTGTTGATGTTTTAGAGCCCGCAGAAGAACCCAAAAAAGGTAAGGGTCTTTATTTTATGGACACATCATCAGCTGCTGCTGAATGTGTTACATTGCAAGCTGCCGCTGGATTTAATATTCATTTATTTCCCACAGGTCAGGGCAACATTGTTGGAAATCCAATAGAACCTGTAATTAAATTAACTGCAAATCCTTTAACAGTTAAAAGTATGGGTGAACATATTGATTGCGATGTTTCAAAAATACTTTCAAGAGAAATGAATATGTCTCAAGCAGGTGATGAACTGATTAAAACGACCTTAAGAGTTGCAAATGGAAGATTGACTTGTGCTGAAGCATTAGGACACAGAGAATTTGTGATGACTAAACTTTATAGAAGTGCTTAATTAAAATTTATTTAGCAGTCTTAGCTAAATATTTCTTTCTGAGATTAGAAAGAAACCTTCTTATAAAAGCTGCTCCAATTCCTAAAATGACAGCAAATAAAATTGAAAATAATCCATAAAAAAATGGCATGTCTCTAGAAAATTCTTTAATAAATTTTGAGAAAAAATTTAAATCTGCACTTGATACTTTAACAATCTCTTTTTGGATTTCTTCTGCAAAAAAAGTATCGTAAGCAATAGCTATACCAACGACTAATAATAAAATAGCTAATAAAGCTTTAAGTCCCGAACTATCAATTTTTTCTCCTAATTTTTGACCGACCTGAACACCAATAATAGAACCTACCACCAACATAACGACTAACATCAGGTCTATTGAACCATAATTAAATGAATGTAAAAAAGTAACTATTACACTGACAAAAATAGTTACAAACAAAGAAGTTCCAGGAACTAGTCGTGTTGGCATTTTAATTATATAAATCATCGCAGGTACAAGAATAAATGCTCCACCAATACCCATTATTGCAGCTATAAAACCCACTGCTAGTCCAATTATAATTGGCGTAAATATACTTTCGTAAAGTTTTGATTTTGGAAATCTCATTCTAAATGGAAGACCGTGTATCCAATAATGAACATGAAGTTTTCTTCTCTCTATCACATTTTTTTTTGCTTTATCAATTTCACCAAGACTCTCTACTAGCATCAATGTTCCAATAATTGCTAAAATATACATATATGCTAAAGAAATTACGGTATCTATTTTACCAATACCTTTAAAATAACTGAAAGTATAAATGCCTAAAGCCGTTCCTATTGAACCTCCAATAACAATCATAAAACCCATTTTGTAATCCAAAGTATTTTTTAACCAATGAGTTGTAGATCCTGATACAGAAGTTGCTAAAATATTATTAGCTTCATTTGCTACTGCGTATGCGGGAGGAACACCTAAAAAAATTAAAAATGGTGTCATTAAAAATCCTCCACCTACTCCAAATAAACCTGAGAGAATTCCAACTAATGCGCTTAAAAAAAGTATTTCAACAGGATTAACAAAAACTTGAGCTATAGGTAAAAAAACTTCCATCTTATAATAAAAAACTTTGAGTAAAACTTAATTGAAGTTTATAAAAGTTCCAAATAATATAACACCCCAACAAGCAGCTATTGCTGAAAAAATTCCTGTTTTAATAAAAGTTGTTTTTTTGTTTATTATTTTATTAAGAATTTTTATATTTGAAAGGTGCATTTATATTCCTCAATACACCCAGTGGAAAAATTGTCAAATAATAATTTAATATATGGTTGCTCCAAAGACTTTAATCTCACCATCCTCTAACCCAAGAACTAATCTACCCAAGAACTCTCCTGGGATTTTCTTATTTGTTTGTTTGATGAGGACAGTTATATGTTCTCCTCTTCTTAATGTGCCGAAAGGCTCATAGGTTTCATTGAGATTAGTAATAAGTTCATTGTTAGCCCATTGTTTTCCTAGCTCCACCTCATTAGCACCAAATAACATTTGTGTTGAAAAATCTCTTGTAAAACCACCATAATCTTTAAGATTAGACGATCTAACCAAATTTTCCCAGAATGGTTTACCTATTACAAATATTTCTTCGTCAGATTTAGCTAAAAGATCCATAGATGATTTACTCTTTATATATCTTTAAGAGGCTTTCTTCTTCTCATTCTCATCTACTATATGATACACAGGCACTTTTTCCATTGTAAATTTACCTGTTTTTGGATCTCTTCTTGAAACTGTTAAACAATGCCAATTTTCATCGTCCAACTTCATATGATCCCCTCTATAATAGTATCCAGGCCAACGAGTTTCTTCTCTAAATAAAGTGTGTTCTGTTACACATTGCGAAGTTAAAGCTCTATGCTTAAGTTCCCATGCTCTCATTAGTTGGTGATAGTCTTCTGCACCTACTTTTTCTAAGTCTTCTTGTAACCAATCTAAAAGCTCTAGACCTCTTTTTAACATATTGCCATTTGTCATATAATTTGAGGTAATACCTCCAACATATTCATCCATGATTTTTTGAAGTCTTTGTAAACCCTGAATTGGAGAAATATAACTAGGTGATACTGTTCCTCCCGTAATTTCGTTTTGAGCAACAGTATATGTATCTAATGGTTTGTAAACTGCAGTTTTAAAATCTTCACATTGTTTGTCAGAAACATTAATTCCATCAGCTTTTTTATCCTCTATATATTTAACTGCAGCTTTTGCCGCTAATCTACCTTCGGTAAAAGAGCCAGATGAAAACTTATGAGCACTACCACCTACTGTGTCTCCTGCACCAAATAAACCGTCGATAGTCAACATTCTGTTATATCCCCAGAAATATTCTGGTGGAGATAAATCTTCTGGTCCACTAACCCAAGCACCTGAGCAAGTTGCATGAGAACCCATTACATATGGCTCTGAAGTAGTTAATTCTGGATTAGTATGTTTTGGATCAATATTTTGAGAAGCCCAAACTACAGCTTGTCCTACAGTCATTCCTAGAAAGTTTTCCCAACCAACAGTTTCTAAATGTGGGTCTTGGAAAGCTTCTTTTGTTACCATGTGAATAGGTCCGCCACCCGCAGCAACTTCTTGGATAAATGCATGATTTCTTAAACATGTAGGAGTTGGATGGTGATCAATGTATTCGCCAACTAATTCTTTTGTTTGATCATACCACTTCTTCTCGTAATTCTCTCCATTAGCATTTTGAGTATATGTTTTTAAATGTAAAAAATATGCACCAACAGGTCCATAACCATCTTTAAATCTACATAAAACAATTCTATTTTCCATTTGAGTCATCTTCGCTCCAGCTGCTATAGGTAAAGCATAAGCAGAACCATTACTCCAAGGTGCATACCAAGTTCTTCCCATACCTTCACCAACAGCTCTAGGTTTAAATATGTGTGATGCTCCACCTGCTGCAACAATTACAGTTTTTGCTCTAAATACATGGAAATCCCCAGTTCTCATGTTAAACCCGACAGCTCCACCAATTCTATTTTCTTTAGCCTCATCCATTAGTAAATGAGTAACCATTATTCTATTATAAATCTTATCAGCAGATTTTTTTGCAGCCTCTGCAACAATTGGTTTATAGCTTTCACCATGTATCATGATTTGCCACTTACCTTCTCTTAAATATCTTCCAGTCTTTTCATTTTTCATCATTGGTAAACCCCATTCATCAAACATATGAACTGTTGAATCTACATGACGAGCCATATCGTATCCTAAATCTTCTCTTACCATTCCCATTAAATCATTTCTTGCATATCTAACATGATCTTCGGGTTGATTTTCATCCCATTGCATTCCCATATAACAATTAATTGCATATAATCCTTGAGCAACAGCTCCACTTCGATCGATGTTAGCTTTTTCAACACAAATAATTTTTAAATCTCTTCCCCAATGTCTGGCTTCAAATGTAGCTCCTGTTCCAGCCATACCTCCACCTACAACTAATACATCGCACTCTTCAAAATGTGTTTTGTGTTTAGCCATTAATAGTAAAC
>CACKZI010000018.1 GCA_902604605.1 uncultured Pelagibacteraceae bacterium
ATCTGATGCAAGAGGTGGTCAGATTTTAGCTGATATAACTAAAGATAGAAAAGTTAAAAGTGTTGCAATTACTTATACTAACAATGACTATGGAAAAGGTTTGGCAGATGTTTACAAAGCAGCTGTTGAAGGTCATGGTATTAAGGTAACTACAGTAACTGCTCACGAAGATGGTAAAGCAGACTATTCATCTGAAGTTGCAACTCTTGCTTCTGCAGGTGGAGATGCTGTAGCTGTTATAGGTTATCTTGACCAAGGTGGAAAAGGAATTATCCAAGCTTCTTTAGATTCTGGTGCATTTGATAAATTTATTTTATCTGATGGTATGATCGGTCAATCTTTAGTTGATGCATTTGGAAAAGATTTGAAAAAATCTTTTGGTTCAATGCCTGGATCAACTGGAAAAGGTGCTGGTGTATTTGCTGGAGTAGCAAAAGCTGCTGGTATTGATAGTTCAGGTCCTTATACAGGAGAGTCTTATGATGCTGCTGCTTTAATTGTTTTAGCAATGCAAGCAGGTGGATCAGCTGATAGAGCGTCAATTGCAAAAAATGTAATGGATGTTGCTAACGGCCCTGGAACAAAAATCTACCCAGGTGAACTTAAAAAAGGTTTAGATTTATTAGCTAAAGGTAAAAAAGTTGACTACGAAGGTGCAACTGGAGTTACTTTTACTAGCGTCGGTGAAGCTGAAGGTTCTTTCTTAGAACAAGAAATTAAAGGCGGAAAATTCAAAACTAAAAAACAAAGATAATTTATCTTAAAATTTAAACCCCCAGCATTAATTTGTTGGGGGTTTTTTTTTAGAAAAATAAATATTTATCGGCCATATATAGTGCCCAAGCTATTGCAGCACCTGTTATAATATATTTCATAACAATTATTTTATTTCTATTTTTTCAGGAAGTATACCTTTTGGTCGATATCTCATAATAAGTAATAGACCAATTCCCATCATTAAAAATCTAAAATAAGGTACGCTCTCAATTAGATGAACTTTTAAAGCGTGAGTATCATCTAAACCTGCAGTTGTTAGATTTACTAAATATAATCCTATTGGTGCAGCTTCAATCCATAAGAACCAAACTGCAAAACCTCCAAGAATTGCACCAAAATTATTTCCACTTCCTCCAACTATTACCATAACCCAGATTAGAAAAGTGTATCTCATTGGTCTGTAACTTCCTGGAGTAAATAATCCATCTTGAGTTACTAACATTGCTCCAGCAATTCCAACAATGGCTGAGCCTAAAACAAAAATTAAAAGATGTTGCTTTACAACATTTTTACCCATAGCGTTAGCTGCTTCTTCATTATCTCTTATAGCTCTCATCATTCTTCCCCATGGAGAATAAAGTGCTTTTTGAGTTAAAATTAAAAGAATGATCACTACTACTAAAAATAATCCTGAGTAACAAAGTTTTACAAAAATTGATGATCCTTCAATTACAAATTGATTAAGAGCAGCTTGTCTTTCAGCAAAATCTGAAATTAAATTCAATTTACTGGAATTAAATTTTTCAACTAAATTAATGAACCAATCGGTTTGTTGTAAATTTACCTCGTAAGGTGCTGGACGTTTTAATCCAATTACATTTTTAACTCCTCTTGTCAGCCAATCTTCATGTTTAATTATTGCAATTACAATTTCAGAAATTAACAAGGTTGCTATCGCTAAATAATCTGCTCTTAAACCTAAGGCAACTTTACCTATTACAAATGCCAATCCACCAGCAAACAAAGCTCCAACTATCCAAGAAAAAATAATTGGAAGACCAAGTCCACCTAAAAAACCAGTTTTTGCTGGCTCTATCTCTTCAATTGCCTCGATACCAGGCTCAGATACAAATCGTATTATGATAATTCCTAAGATGATAATTGTAGCTATAATATAAGTTCTTGTTTTCGATTTTTCATATTTCTTTAAAACATATCTAACAACTAATACCATCCCTATAATAAGAAATAGGCTAAATAAAATATTCGAACCACCTGCACTCCAAGCTTCTTGAACTGGATTAACAGAAATTAAAACTGCTGCTAAACCACCTAAAGCTGTATATCCCATTATCCCAAAGTTAATTAGGCCAGCGTAGCCCCATTGAATATTAGCACCCATTGTCATGACTGCTGAAATCAAGCAAAGATTAAATATTGATAAAGCAATATTCCAGGATTGAAATATTCCTACGAGGATAATTAGCCCCATCATTATACTGTAAGCTGCTATTACATTTAAATTTTTTCTCACAATACCTTCCCTTTAAATATTCCTGATGGTCGATATAGTAATACGATAACTAATATTGAAAACGACACAGCAAATTTATAATCAGTTGAAAGTAATTGAACTAAACCACCAGGTTCCATACTTTCAGGTAAAACATACATGAAAAATTTTCTGTACGCATATGTTAATAATATTTCGGAAAAAGCGATTACATATCCTCCTAAAAATGCTCCAAATGGATTACCAATTCCACCTACAATAGCTGCAGCAAATATTGGGAGCATATTATTAAAATATGTGAAGGGTTTAAAACTTTTATCTAAACCATATAGAGCGCCACCAATTGTAGCCAGAATACCTGCTATAATCCAAGTTATCATAACTATTTTTTTTGGATCAATGCCTGATAACAATGCCAAATCTTCATTATCAGAATATGCTCTCATACTTTTTCCTGTCTTAGTTTTATTCAAAAACCAAAAGAGAGTTGAGACTAAAATTAATGTTACAATAATAGTTAAGACTTGGGTTGATTTAATTGCTAAACCTTCATTTAAACCTGTCATTTCTTTAAATTCTCCAGCTTTAATTATAAATTTTTCTCCATCAAAAAATCTTCTATCTGAAGGACCAATTATAATTCTTACTACAGCTTGAGTAACAAACATCACACCAATACTAACCATTGCTAACTGAACTGGTGGGCTTTTATTTACTCTGTAATATTTAAAGACAAATTTATCTATAAGAAGCATATACCCAATCATAAAAATTATAGCAAAAGGAATTGCTAATAGAGCCGTTGGCAAAACTCCTAGGCTGATACCAATTGATTGAAAATACCAAGTGAATAAAATAGCAAACATAGTTCCAAAAGACATCATGTCTCCCGTTGCAAAGTTTGCAAATCTTAGAATTCCATAAATTAGAGTCACAAAAATCGCACCTAATGCTAGCTGAGACCCGTATGCTAAAGCTGGAACAAAAATATAATTTAACAAAAGAATAATTGCGTTTAAAAAATCCATATTAACCACCTAAAAAAGAGCTTCTTACTCTTGAGTCGTTTAATAATTCTTTTCCAGTTCCTGAATAACGATTTTCACCAGTAACTAAAACATAACCTCTATCAGATATACTCAGTGCTTGTTTTGCATTTTGTTCGACCATTAAAATTGCAACATTGGTTCTCTTAACTTTAATTATATGATCAAATAATTCATCCATTACTATTGGTGAAACACCTGCAGTTGGTTCATCAAGCATTAAAACTGAAGGTTTAATCATTAAAGCTCTACCAAGTGCTACTTGCTGTCTTTGTCCTCCAGATAATTCTCCAACTAATTGACTTTTTTTTTCTCTAAGAATTGGAAATAAATTATAAATTTCATCTATGACTGATTCATGGTTACTTTTGATTAAGAAGGCTCCCATTTCTAAATTTTCTTCAACAGTCATGCCTGCAAAAACATTTTTATTTTGAGGTACAAAAGAAATACCTTCTTTCACCCTATCTTGAGGTGAAAGATTTGAAATATCCTTTCCATTAATAATTACAGATCCAGATTTTAGATTTAATAAGCCTAACATCGCTTTCATTGCTGTAGATTTTCCAGCACCATTAGGTCCAAGAATTGATACTATTTCTCCTCTTTCAACATTTACAGAACATGAATTAATTATATCTGGTCCACTTCCATACCCACCTGTCATGTTGTTACCTTCAAAAAATGCCATTATTATTTATCCTCTAATTTTGAACCTCTACCTAAATAACTTTCAATAACTTTTTCATCTTTTTTTGCATCCTCAACTGAGCCTTCAAAAAGAACTGATCCTTCTGCCATAACAATTACTGGATCACACAATCTTCCTATAAAATCCATATCATGTTCGATCATACAAAAAGTATAACCTTTATCTTTATTTAATTTTTCAATAGCCGTTCCAAGATCTTTTAGTAAAGTTCTATTAACACCAGCTCCAACCTCATCTAATAAAACTAATTTAGCATCAACCATCATTGTTCGGCCTAACTCTAACAATTTTTTCTGTCCACCAGATAAATTTCCAGCTAATTCATTCTTTAAATGTCCTAAATTAAGAAAGTCAACAACTTCCATAGCTTTTTCTTTAACTTGGTTTTCTTCTTTTGCAACTAAGGAAGGTTTTAATAAGGCATTCATTAAATGTTCACCAGATTGATTTCCTGGTACCATCATTAAATTTTCTAAAACTGATAAATTAGTAAACTCATGTGCTATTTGAAAAGTTCGAAGTAATCCTTTTGAAAATAATTCATAAGAAGGAACATCAGTAATATTTTCACTATTGAATAAGACATTGCCAGATGATGATTTTAAATTTCCAGCAATTAAATTGAATAAGGTTGTTTTTCCAGATCCGTTAGGACCAATAATACCTGTTATAGTACCTTTCTTTATTTCTAGAGAACAATCTGAAACTGCTGCTAATCCTCCAAAATATTTTGATAGATTCTTAATCTCTAAGATATTTTCTGACATTATTCATTTGCTTAATCTTTTATTAATACTATTTAAAGAATTAATAATAGATTTATACACACCTTTTTTATTCATTTCTTTTAAACCTTGTTCATTAAGTCCTTTTGGCGTCTGAGATTCTTTTACCAGGTATTTTAATTCTTTTTTTGAATTTACAACCGCATCTTCTGATAAAGCTAAAAATAATGAAGTTATATATTTTTGAGCATCTAATCTTTTTATACCTTTTTTAACTAACCAATCACTCATTACTTTTAATATTTCATAGTAAGAAGCCATCATTCCTGATGTGGTCCAAAAATTTATTGATAATTTTTCATTTTTAATTTCAACTGTTGATCCTATCTTATCAAAAAATTTTTTTACTTTTTTATTTGGAGGACAAATCGGAACAGGACCTTTTTTTAAAGATATAGGAGGTAATGGTATCGCCCTAACTATATCGGCCTTAACATTAATCATTTTTTTTAATTCTGGTAAAGTTATCGTAGATATAAAACTTATAATTGTTTGCTCAGATCTAAATTTCAAATCTTTAATTATCTTTTTACCCACTATTGGGGTAACCCCTAAAAAAATCCAATTACAATTGTCCACGATTTTTTGATTATTGTTTTCAATATATATTTTTTTGAATTTATTCTTTAATCCTTTAGCTATCTTTTTATTACGTGAAGAAATTAACAATTTATTATATTTAATTGATGACTTGCATATTCCAGTGATAACTGATGATGTTATTTTTCCAGTACCAATAAATCCAAGTTTCATAATGAAAATAATTTTACTTTAAATTTTTCAATTAAACAAAAAAAAACCCCCTCGAAAGGGGGTTTTTTTAGATTTATAATTCTACGTTAATACTTAGAATGATTTACCTACAGATAATTTACCTGATACACCATCTAGACTATCAAGAGCAATTTTGTTTACTCCATTTGCTGAAGTTACTGACGCCCCATCAAATTCCAAATAGTTTCCTTCTACTCTTAAGAATAAACCACTATCGTTTGTAGCGTTGTATCCAACACCAAACATAGTTCCATCTAAGTCTGTGTTCCCATAAGTTGATCCTGTTCCAAGTGTTTCGTTAGTTAAAACGTCCACTGTCATCATACCAGCTTTTGCGTACAGATTGTCTGTAAGGTTAACTCCTAGATAAATAGTAGTAAGATCTTCAAAATCTACTTGGATTTTGTTAGTCTTTACTGTTCTTGTATCTGTAGTTGTTTTATCATTTCTTCTCTCTTCTTTAGTTTCAGTTTCAAGTGCTGAAGGGACGTAATCCACTCCAATAAAAGCTCTACCTAGAGATTTTTCAATAAACACTGAAGCCCAACCTAATCCAAGATACTCAGATTCTGAATTCGTTTCAGTAGAATCTGTAGTTGTTCCGTGCGTACCTTTATCAGTTTCAGTAGCACTGGCTGCAAACAGACCCATTTGGCCTGAAATACCAATATTAACTCCTAATTCTGCATTAGCAGAAGAGAAAGAAAACATCGCTATTGTTACAGCTAAGATTAATTTCTTCATGATTATAACCCTTTTGTTTTTTATATTAATTAATATTAAAGCTATAAATATACTTTGAGGAAATAATGTAAACTCTTGGATTGGTTAAAATTCATAATTATTGGATATGTTGTAAAAAAACAACACTTTTTATCAGCAAAATAAGGCCTTTTATTCATCGATTTATTTAGCTTAGAATTACAACTTACATTAGATATTTAGTTTTTTGAAAAAAATTTACCCCTAATTCTTAAAAGTTCGCGACTCAGATTTTTATCTTTTTCAAAAGGTTTTCTGCCATGGAGCCAAAAATAATTATTAGCAACTATCGTGGAACCCACGGGGAGTTTTGTAATTATTTTATTTTTACTTTCTTCTAAATTGTCAGATAATTTTTGCAAAAATACTCCTTGTTTCATATTTTTCGGTTCAGGAAATTGATCTATATAAGAGATTTCTGGCTTTTCATTTTTATCAACTGAAAAAACAGGATGTTCAACTTTATAACTAATATTTTTGCTTTTTGGTGATCCCCAAATAAAATCTTCTTTACCAGTAGGATCATTGAATAATTCTTCACAATGCTCCCAGTCATCAAGATGTAATATTACTGTTTCACCACCTTCTGCATTCTTTTCTTCCAATTTTGACATTAATAACCAATCAGTTTTTTCTTTTACATAAGTGCCATCAGTATGAAGGTCCATATTTGTATAAGCTTTTCTTAAATAAGAGTCGCTTTTGTCTTCATGTTTTACATGAAATCTTGCGTAGTATTTTCCTGCCATAGCATCATGATTTGGTATGCCTATTAAATGTGCAATTGCAGTTGACAACTTAATTAAAAAACTTTCATCAATTTTAGATATTAATTTTTTTGGCTTTATTATAAAACAGCCTGTCTCTCTATCTTTTATTATCTTATTCAGAAATTTTGATAACTTATTATCAGTTAAATCATCTAAACTTTTAGCGATAGTAAACCTTGTAAATGGTTTATATTCAAGTGCAGTAATATCAAATTTATTAAATGGAAAAATAAGTTTGTTTAATATTTCATCATTTATATCTATATCAATTATTCTTTTAGATGTTTTATTTAAATAAATTTCAAATCCATCAATTTTTTCAATCATAAATAATTACTAAAAAGTGATAGTATGATAGCAGAGAAAATAGTTGGGTAAACTAAATTTTTTTTAGTTATATAAAAAACTATTACAGATAAAATTACTACAACAAACCTTATTAAATAATCTATTTCTGACAAAGATCCTGAAGGGAAAATTACTATTCTTGCTATTAATGCTGCAAGAGTAGAATAAGCAAGACAATTGAACCATCTAAACATTTTTGATGTTTCTTTAATTTTTTCTGCACTTATGACACCTAAAAATCTTGATAGATAAGTCGCTAAAGAAGTTACAATAATTACAATTATTATATTACTTGTCATTTTTTTCTCCTACAAAAAAAGCAATAGTTCCAGCAATCAACCCACCAAATAAGATGGACCATTCAGGAGATATAAAATAAAAAGCAGGACCTAAAATTGTTCCTAAAATCACTGATAGGCATATTTGAAGTGTTTTCATTGCACCTATCATCATGCATATAAAGTAAATTGGATTAATTATTGCCAACCCAATAAGTATATCTTTATTAAGAAAATCAGAAGCCATATAACCAACAGCTGTAGAGATAATTGCTACAGACCAAGTTGCTGTCCCAATGCCTATCCAAAAATCTATTCTATTTTCTTTTTCTATATTTTTATAATTGTCTTTCATGATCAGCCAAGATGAAACAGCTATAAAATGACAGGATAAATAATATTTCCACCTTGGTTGGTTTTCATGCATTAATAATGGCATCAATGATACTGTCATTGGATATAATCTTGCATTAACCAACCATACAGCAATAAAAATATTTATTAGAGATGCCCCAATAAACAAGGACTCTGCCATTATTAAAGAACCAGGTAATGCATAAGTTAAAAATGTAGAAAAAATACTTTCTTGAATTGAAAAACCTAAATTTTTAAGTAATGCACCGATTGCAATAAAACTAGCACCCAAAGCAATTGCTGGACTTCCAACACCTTTAATAGATTTAAATCCTTTTAAAAAATATTTAATATCTATCATTAACCACCTAAGAATAGGCGACCAACATCTGGATTATTTAATAGATCATCTCCTTTTCCAGCGATTGCTGTTTGACCTGAAACAAGAACATAACCTATATCCGCAAACTCTAGACCTTTCTTTGCATTTTGCTCAACTAAAATGATTGTTTTTTTTTCATTTTGTTGAAGATCTCTTAGAATTTCAAACACCATATCTATATACCTTGGTTCTAAACCGATTGAAGGTTCGTCTACTAGTAATACTGAAGGTTTCATAACCAAAGCTCTAGAAATTTCTAATAATCTTCTTTCCCCACCTGATAAAACTTTTGCTGGTTGGTTTCTTCTATTTCTTAATCTCTCATATTTTTCAAAAATTCTTTCAGCTTCTTGATACGACTCTTCTGTTTTTTCTTTAATAAAACCACCCATTAGTAAATTTTCCTCTACAGTCATATCTGGAAAAACTGAGTTGTCTTGAAGTATGTAGGCTATTCCAACAGATTTTAATTTTTCAGCAGGTGTAAGATTTGTAATTTCTTTGCCATCAATTTCTATTTGTCCAGAGAAAATATTTGTAAAACCATAAATAGAATGAAGTATTGTTGATTTACCAGCACCATTTGGACCAATTAAACAAAGTGATTGTGCTTTACTCACAAAAAGATCAAAGTTATGAAGGATTTCCATTTTTCCATAACCTGCATTCATATTTTTAATTGTAAGATGAACATCATTTGGAGAAAGTTTTTTTAAGTCGTCAGCGACTGGAGCTTTTCCTAAAACTTCATATTGATTAGACATTATTGAACCCCCAAATACGCATCTATAACACGTTTATCATTTTTAATTTCATCTGGTGTTCCATTTGCAAGCATCTTCCCATGGGCCAGACAATAAATATTCTCGGCTAATTGCATGATCACTCTCATATTATGTTCAATTACTAAAAGAGTTATTCCAAAATCTTGGTTAACTTTTATTAATCTATCAATAATTCCATTAATTAATGTTGGGTTTATGCCTGCTGTAGGTTCATCTAAAAGTAGCATTTCTGGTTCATTCATTAGAGCCATTGCAAGTTCTAATAATTTTTGTTGACCAAAAGATAAATCGCCAGCTCTTAATTTTCTTTTTTGATAAAGCCCAACAAAATTTAAAAGGTTCTCTGCTTTTTCAGTTAAATCTTTGGGAATCTTTGAAAATATCTTTAATATATTTTCGTCACTACCTTTGTGACTTATTAACATATTATCTACACAATTTAGTTTTCCATAAATTCTTGTTTGTTGAAAAGTTCTTAATAATCCGAGTTTAGCGATTACAGGGACAGGTAATTCAGATACTTCTTTTCCATTAAATTTAATTGAACCATTATCTATAGGATAAGTTCCTACAATCGAGTTAAACAAAGTTGTTTTACCTGAACCATTTGGACCAATTAATCCAAATATTTTTCCTTTTTCTACAGCCATAGAAATATCAACATTGGCTTTTACTCCACCAAAAGATTTACTTACATTGTTTACTTCTAAAATACTCATTTTAGTTCCACCTGTGCTTTTCGATCTGCCTCATCTACCACTTCACCAAATCTCTCTGGATATTTTTCTCTTAACCATCCCATAATTCCCTCTGGGAAATAAATTACAATAACAACTATTAAAACTCCCAAAGCAACATACTGCCATCCTAAAAAGAATGTCCAAAAACCTTCTTTAAAGATATGAAATACAGTTGCTCCAATTACTGGGCCCCACAGAGTTCCTTTGCCACCTAAGATTGCCATTAAAACCATGAACACGCCCATTTCTCTCCCATCAAAAGCAACATCTGTTGAGTCAATATATCCAACTAAACCTCCCATGATTCCACCAGCTAATCCACAAAAGAAAGCAGATATCATCCAACCAATAATTTTATATTTCATTGTTTGAATACCCATAGCTTCCGCTTTATCTTCGTTGTCTCTAATAGCATTTAAAATTAATCTAAATCTTGTAGAATAAACTCCTCTTACAACAATGAACGTAAGAACTAATGCAACAAAACTTAACAAATAAAAAAATTCACCTCTTGCTTCTAAACCACCAACATTAGGAAATGGTGGTGTAGTGAAACCTTGTCCTGCTCCAATAATTTCTATACCACCAGAAATTTCTCCTGCAGCAACTCCCAAGCCTAATGTACAAATTGCAAAATAATGACCTCTTAATCCTAAAATTGCATAACCAATCAATCCTGCAACTATTGTTGGTATTATTGCTGCAACAACGAGCCCAGCTGCCATTCCTTGAAAAAATTGAGATGGAGTATGGACAAACGTTTTTTCTCCACCACTTTCAGTCCATTCTGCTAAAGGAAAAAACATTCCAACTTGCACAGAAGCACATAAATACATTCCTAAACCATAAAAAAGAATATTTCCGAAAGAATTATAACCCATCTCTCCACCTTGGATATTCCAAGTAATAGCAAGAATAATTAGTACACATAGAATCGATAATTGGACTTTAAAAGCTGGAAATATAAACGGTGCAGCTATCCCAAATGTCAATATTAAAGCGTATAAAATAAAATTCTTATTCATTATTTCAGATATTCTCTTTTTTTTGACAGTTTAAATCTTCTATAAACTAAAATAAAAACTAATAATAAAAACACTGCACCAATTCTAAATTCTGTTCCTAAAATATAGTCAGCAAATTCTTCAAAAACTCCTAATCCCATTCCTGATAGTGCTACGCCAGGTAAATTTCCTAGACCTGCAACAATAACAATCATAAAAGATCTAATTGTGTATGGTAACCCCATATAAGGATGAATAGTAAATGTGATAGATATTAATGCACCTGCTACCCCACAAAGAGCAGCATTTATCCCAAAAGTAGCGGCATAAACCTTTTCAGTATCTACTCCTAAAATTTTAGCTGCTCTTGAATTTTGTGCAGTTGCTCTTATTGCACGCCCAAGTTTAGATTTTTTCATATAAATTACTAATCCAATAGCAAAAACAATACTTACTACAGCTGAAAATATTTTTGAATTAGGCAAAACAACATTGCTATCAAATAAAAAAGTTGTTCCATAACCTGAGTTAGCTAAAACAACATCTGCACCAAATGCAAAATTCATTAATTGCATAAATAAAATACTTATTCCGAATGTTGCAAGAATTGAAATAAATAAATCTCGATCAACAACTTTGTTTATTACTAATTTATAAATTCCAACACCTACAAAATACATTATGATTGGTGATACAATTACTCCCCAAGCAGGATGTATTCCATAGAGATACATAAAATAAGCAATGTATCCTCCAAGTATAACTAAATCACCCTGAGCAATATTTATAATATTCATGACTCCCCATTGCAAAGCCATTCCATAGGCAATCAAAGCAAACAATACCCCCAAGAGAATACCATCCAAGCAAGCTTGAACTGTTATCATCGGATATTGGAAAACCATGAAATCCATTTATTGTCCTTTAAAAAAAAATACCCCCTAGAGTTTAGGGGGTATTTGTAGATTAGTTACTATCTTTCAGACCACTTAGGAATAGGATGCACTAACTTAGCTGAAGCCCATTTTAAAGGCGCCACAACTTTGTTTTCACATTTTCCTGAGCCATCACAAATTACTTGGAAAAGAACCATAGGCTTGTCAACATTTTGACCACCTTCTGCGAACTTGATATTTCCATAAAATGTTTGCATGTTTGTAGCTGCAAGAGCATCTCTTACTTTCTTTTTATCAAAAGAATTAGCTCTTTCAAATGCATCTTTAAATACTAATAAAGCTGCAGATGACTCCGCTGATTGATATGGCGGATCATACTTAAACTGCTTTTCAAAGTCTTTTGCGTATTTCATTCCAGTACCAAAGAATTTATCTTTGTAAGTTAATGATTTATGCCATTGAGAAGCACAAAGCGCATACTGCGAATTTTTACCATGTTGTTTTGATAATTTCGCAGCATCACAATGAGTCATTGCTAACATAGGAACATCTACTTTCATTTCTGCAATTTGTCTGATTGCAGTTAATGCTCCTTTTGTATGCCCTGATACAACAAGTACGTCTGGCTTCATTTGTTTTACTTTAACTAATGTTGCAGCCATATCATTAAGTTCTTTTGGAAGCTTATCATCAATTATGATTTCAGATCCAGTTCTCTTAGCAGCATCTAAAATACCTAGTCTCACATCCTGTGAGAATGCATCTTGTTCGAATGCTTGTGCTATTCTAACTGGTTTTCCACCATTTAGCTCTACCGCTGTTTCAATAGCTACATCAAGATATAAGTTTGCTGGTGCTAAAACTGCAAATAGATACTTGTAACCTTTAGTAAACAATGATCTAGAAGCACCGTTCGCTTCAACCATTGGTACACCATATTTTTCTGTTACAGGTGCTATTGCTTTTGTTAAACCAGAGCTGTAAGGCCCAAGCATAAATTCAACACCATCTTGTGAGATTAATCTTTCTGCTAATTGTGCAGCTCTCTTAGGGTTTGACTCATCATCATAATAGATAATTTCAAACTTATAAGTTTTACCACCAACTTTGACACCACCCATGCTATTAATTCTTTCAACAGCTAAATTGTATCCATTTTGAGTATGAACACCATTAGATGAATATTTACCAGTTAATGATATCGCGGCACCTAAAACAATTTTATCTCCAACAACTTTTGCAAATGAAACTACAGAAGTTGACAATAAAATTGCAATTGCAGAAATAAAACTCAAGATTATTTTATTTATTTTCATTTTATTTCCTTTGTTATTAATTAATTAATACGTGATTAAATAAAGAAAATTATACTTTTGCAAGTGTCAAAAGTTGCAACTCACTATGTTTAATATTGTTGTGTAATAATAATTATTAAAGCAATAATAACCAAAACACTCGCTGAGATTGTATTAATTGTTTTTGGATTTGTTTTTATCCACGTAATTAATTTTTGGGCAAGCAACGCATAACCAATTAAAGATAAAAAATCTAAAACTATATAAGTGGTTATCAAAATAAAAAATTGAACAATATAATTTGAATTAAAATCAATAAATTGTGGAAATATTAAAGGAAAAAATAACCAAGCTTTAGGACTTGTACCGGCAACAAAGAAACCATCTTTAAAGAAAGAAAAAAAACTTTTTGAGGATATTATTTTTGAGTCAATACTTTTGGGCTTTGATTGATAAACATCATAAGCTAAATAAAATAAATATATTACTCCAATCCATTTAAAAATATTTAAAAAATTTGGATTATCTGAAAAAAAAGTACCTAATACAAAAATAACTAGAGTTGCTTGCGTAAAATTTGCTGTGACATCGCCTATTGCAGTCCAAATACAATTTCGAACTCCATAATTCATGGAATATGAAATAATTACAATCCGGGGAGTACCAGGAGTAATAAAAAGAAAAATTATGATTTGTAAAAAAAGGATAAAATCTAAGGGGAGCATATAAAAAAAAAGATAGTCCTTAAAAACCGGGAGCTAAAGATGGCTAAGAAGGACTATCTAGACCAATATAACACATCCCAAAAAAAATGCATTATCGATTTTTTTCAAATATAAAGGATTTATGAAAAAAAAAGGTCACAGGCCTATTACCAATGTCAAAAATCCAGAGCCAAATATTGAAGATCCAGATTGGGTCATCTGGGCTGCCTGGGCAGACCGTATCACATTTGAAGAAATTGAGAAAAAAACTGGATACAAAGAATCTGATGTAATTAAGATTATGAGAAGGTCCATCAAACCCTCTTCATTTAGATTATGGAGAAAAAGAGTGAATCAAAAAAGTATAAAACATAGAAAAAAATTTGAATACTCTCGAAAACAAATTACTAGTAAAATTAAAAAAGGTGATTATCTTTAAATAATGAAAAATATTACAATTTATACTGGTCCAATGTGTAATTACTGTGAAGCAGCAAAAAGATTGTTAGCTAGAAATAATGCAACTTACAATGAAATTAATATTGCAACTGTTGATGGTGCAATGGATGAAATGATCAAGAAGGCTAATGGAAAAAGAACTATTCCACAAATATTTTTTGATGATCAGCATATTGGTGGTTATGATGAAGTAAGAGCTTTAGAAAAAGAAAATAAGCTTCAAGATCTTTTAAAATAAAACAAAGTAAATCACTAAAAAAATTAGACTATATTCAAAAAAACTTTTAAAGATAGTTATTTGCTTTTCGTTAAATCTTTGATTTATATATTTTCTTAAGAAATAAAAACCAATATTTACTAATAAAACTCCAATTATTAGACCAATAATAGTGGATTTGATTGTAAAGTTTTTGTAACCAAAATAACAGGCAGCAATAAAAGTAAACCAAGAAACTTTTGTAATAAATATTTTAAATATTATTCCAGCTTTCTTACTAAAAATTGATTGTGTTTTTATTATTGAATACGACCAAATAATTCCAATTAAAAAACTAATATATTTAATGATCATTCTTTTTCTTTAAAAACTAAGCATACACCATTATTACAATATCTTTTGCCTGTAGGTTGTGGTCCGTCATCAAAAATATGGCCATGATGACCCCCACAATTTTTACAATGATATTCAGTTCGAGCATAGCCTAGTAAGTGATCTGTTTTAGTTTCAAATACATCGGGTAAAGATTTATAAAATGAAGGCCAGCCTGATCCACTTTCATATTTTGAGTTAGATTCAAATAATTTTATTCCACAATTAGCACAATGATAACTGCCTTCACGTTTTTCATTGTTTAACTCACTAGTTCCTGGAGGTTCTGTTCCATCCTCAAACATTACCAATTTTTGTTCTGCTGTAAGATTTGTGTTTTTTTTTGTCATTAACTATAATAATTTAGCGCAAGATTTATGTAAAGAGGCATGTAATTCTACAAGTTTATTGAAATCTTTATTATAACCTCCTCCTAAAACTCCACATAAAGGAATGCCTTTTGAGAAAAAATTTTCCGTAACAAGTTCATCTCTTGTTTTAATCCCTTCGTCAGAAATCTTTAATTTACCTAAACGATCGTTAAAATGAATATCAACACCCGCTATATAAAAAATATAATCAAAATTTTCTTGGTTTAATTGATTTAAATAAAATTTAAGTATCTTGATATATTGAAAATCTTCCAAATTGTCATCAAGTTCGATATCTAGATCACTTATAGATTTTTTTGCTGGATAATTTGATTTTGAATGCATACTAAAAGTGAATACATTTTTATTATTTTTAAAAATATCTGCACTTCCATTTCCTTGATGAACATCTAAATCGATGATTAAAATTCTTCCTGCCAATCCACGATCAAGCAAATAATGGGCTGCAACAGCTACATCATTAAATACACAATAGCCAGCACCACCTTCAAAATTTGCATGATGACTTCCACCTGCAGTATTACAAGCCACACCATTTTTGATTGCAAGTTTAGATGCCAATACAGTTCCACCTGTAGCTACTAGAGATCTTTGCACAACACTATCTACTAATGGGAAGCCAATTTTTTTAATAATATTCTCATCTAAAGTTTTATTTTTTACATCCTTAATATAAATTTCTGAATGAGCTCTTTTAAGTGTTTCTTCAGAACATGGATATGGTTTGTGAAATTTTTTTACTATTTTTTCTTTAATCAAATAATTAGCTAGTTCACTAAATTTATTTATCGGAAATTTATGATCATCACCAATTTTAGCAAAATAATCCTGATGATTTACAACACACAAATCCATTTTACTTTATAACACGAATAGGTTTTCCATTAACACATGCTTCCAAAGCTTCAATCATTTGCTTATAAAAAATACTATAATTTTCTGCAGTGACGTATCCAATATGAGGAGTAAGTAAAGCATTAGGCAAAAATCTTAGTTTATTATTTTCTGGAAGAGGCTCTTTCTCATATACATCAAGGGCAGCGCCTGCAATTTCATTTGTGGATAAAGCTATAATTAAATCATCTTCATTAACAATTGGTCCTCTTGAAGTATTTATTAGAAATGCAGTTTTTTTCATTTTGTCTAATTCTTTTAAAGTAATACAATCTTTGTATCTTTCTCCCCCTTGAACATGTAAAGATAAAAAATCTGAATTTTTTATAATATCTTCCTTGTTACATGGCAAAACATCAAGCTCTTTACATTTATTTAAATCTAAATTTTCACTCCAAGC
>CACKZI010000019.1 GCA_902604605.1 uncultured Pelagibacteraceae bacterium
TAAACAGAAATGATAATATTTTTGATAATCTAGATTATAAACCAAGATTAGAAATCAAAAACCTAAAAGATCTGTTGCCCAAAATAGAATCTTATTAAGATTAAGCTTTATCCCCATATTCAGTCATGTGTTTTGGAATTCTTTTATTTTTTCCATACATAAAATGATTTTCCATTTTTTCTCTATACTTGCTTGCTGGAACTTTTAAACCAATAGACTCCGCAACCTCTCTAATTAACATTGGATTAGCTCCGCAACAAACACCAAGATAATGTATACCTAAAATATTTGCCCATTTTGCAAATTGGCCTATTTCATATCTGTTACAAAAATGTGGATCTAAAGCTGTAGGAAATGTTCTTCCATGAGGAGATGGACAACTACAATCATCTCTATCTGGTAAATTGAAAAAAGTTGGAAATTCCTTATTAGTTCTATAAGGTATTGGTAAAGCTCCAACATGGCATTTAACTGCTTTTCTAATCTCTTTTAAAAAAGGCATCATTGTTGCTGGGCCTCTAAAACAATTCAAACCCACAACATCTGCCCCTCTTTGTTCCAACTCTTTACATGTATCCACAACAGATTTTCCATCTCTCATTATATTTTCACCCATTGGTGAAATTGTTAACACTGTTGGTAAATTAGATTTCTTCATTACCTCAAGAGCCTTGAAAGCTTCTTCAGCATAATAAAAAGTTTCACCAATTAACATATCGGCACCTTCGTCTACTGCCCATCCAATCATTTCTGTAAACATGCTCTCAACTTCCTTTTGAGCTCGCTTATCATTCTCTTTCCAAATATTTGAATTAGAAATATTTCCAGCCATTAAATTTGGTTGAGACCCTTTAGGTGTATCCAAAGCAACTTTTTTTGCTATCTTCAAAGCAGATCTATTGAGTGGTTCCAATAAATCCTCTTTACCTATAACTCTCATCTTTTCTCTATGACCATTATAAGTAAATGCTTCGACGATATCTGACCCAGCGTGTTGAAATTCTCTATGCAAATTTTCAAGAACTTCTGGATGATCTAAAGAAACCATTGGCACAAACTCTCCGGATGCCATGTATCCTCGTCTTTCAATTTCAAATAAAAAACCTTCAGCACAAATTACTGGTCCTTTATCTAATCTTTCTTTAAGTATATTTTTTGTCATTTTTTCTCCAAGTTAATGGAGAAAAGAAACTAATTTAAACTAAGAGGTTAAAAAATTAGCTCTTCTCTCCTTTTTAGTGCTTTAGCAAAAGCTGGGTGCACAATACGGTTCAAATACCCGGTTTAGTTTTGAGAAATTCAAAAAAAAACCACCGGCTAAAGCGGTGGTTGAAACGTTGCTTTAGCTGGTTTTATAAAGCGCTCGCAATTTAACTTAAATCAGCGCTAATCAATTAGAACATAGTGGACTCTATTTGTCAAAGCTTTAAAAGATAAGATTACCAACAAGAATCAAATAAATTAATTAGAAAGCGGGGAACATGTCAAAAGGACAAAGAGCGGGCGAAGGAGCAATTGCAATAGAAGTTGAAGAAGGAAAATCTTATTATTGGTGTAGTTGTGGTAAAAGTTCAAAACAACCTTTTTGTAATGGTTCACATAAAGGAACTAATTTTAATCCAGTAGCATACAAAGCTGAGGCGACAAAAAAGATGTTTTTTTGTGCTTGTAAACAAACAAACAATCAGCCATTCTGTGATGGCTCACACAATAAGTAGGATATGACAAATATATTAGATTTAATCGGTAGAATTTTTATCTCCGCTATTTTTTTATTAAGTGGATTTAATAAAATTGGAAACTATGAAGGAACAGTTGGATGGATGGAAAGTTTTGGCCTTCCAGGATTTTTGCTAATTCCAGCTATAATTTTAGAAATTGTTGCACCAATTTTAATCATAATTGGTTATAAAACTAAAATTGCAGCAGCAGCTTTAAGTATATTTTGTATTGCTACAGCATTAATATTTCACAATAATCTTGGTGACCAAATGCAATTTATAGCTTTTATGAAAAATATTGCTTTGGCAGGTGGTTTTCTATTTTTAGTGGTAAACGGCGCTAATGGTTATTGTCTGGATAGAAAGTAATCTTGAACTAAATATTTAAATTATTATTTGAGTGTCATGAAAAGTATTGAAGTTAAACAAATCATTGATCCTATCCCTACCTCTGATGGTGCTGGAGTAAAATTAAAAAGAAGTATTGGAGTTGAGCCAAATTACTTTGATCCTTTTTTGATGTTAGATGAATTTGGTTCAGAAAATAGTGAAGACTATATTGCTGGTTTTCCCCCACATCCACATAGAGGTATTGAAACAGTTACTTATATGCTTGCTGGAGATTTTGAACACAAAGATAGCACTGGTGGTGAAGGAAGAATGACTGCTGGTGATGTTCAATGGATGAAAACAGGAAGCGGTATTATTCATTCGGAAATGCCTGCTATGAAAGAGGGAAAACTTCATGGATTTCAATTATGGATAAACATGCCAGCAAAATTAAAGATGAGCAAACCAGAATACATTTACATTGATGCTGATAAAATGAGTGTTCATAAAGATTCTGATAAACACGTCAAAGTCATAGCAGGAAAATTTGAAAAAGCAGAAGGTCCTGTTAAAGGACATAATATTGAACCAGTTTATTTTGATGTTGAACTAAATAAAGATAAAGAATTTAATTTTAAATTACCTTCTACTCACAATTCATTTGTTTATTTAATTAATGGAGAAGTAGTAATTGGTGAAAAAGAACATGATAATGTAAAAAATAGTACGCTAATATTACTATCTAAAGGAGATGAATTAAAAGTGAAGGCCAAATCTGATACAAAATTCTTAGTAATTTCAGGAAAACCTATTAATGAAGAAATTGCTAGAGGTGGACCATTTGTAATGAATACTAAAGCTGAGATCTTGCAAGCAGTTCAAGATTATCATAATGATACATTTGTAAAATGAAAGCAGTATCTATTTCAAAAAATGGTGGCCCAGAAGTTTTGGAAATTAAAGATATTAAACTTGAAGATCCAAAGTCTGATGAAGTTTTAATTAAGAATGAAGCCATAGGTTTAAATTACATAGATACTTACCACAGATCTGGCCTCTATCCTGTTGAATTGCCATCTGGTATTGGAATTGAAGGTGCAGGTATAATTGAAAAAATTGGGCCAGATGTAAATGATTTTAGTATTGGAGACAAGGTTGCTTATGCATCGATGCCTATCGGTTCTTACGCAACACATAGAATCTTTCCAACAAAAAAACTTGTTAGAGTTCCAAATGAAATTGCATTGGAAAATGTAGTTACTTTAATGACCAAAGGTTTTACAGTTTTTTATCTGCTTCATAAAACCTATCCTGTTAAATCTGGTGAAACTATTTTATTTCATGCAGCAGCTGGCGGTGTTGGGCAAATATTTTGTCAGTGGGCTAAGAGCTTGGGATGTACTGTAATTGGAACAGTTGGGTCAGATGAAAAAATTGAAATTGCAAAAGCAAATGGATGTGCACATGTAATTAATTATTCAAAAGAAAATTTTGCAGAAAAAGTTAAAGAGATAACAAATGGAGTTGGTGTGCCAGTAGTTTATGATGGTGTAGGTAAAAAAACATTTGATGGTTCAATTGAATGCTTAAAAGTAAGAGGAATGATGGTTTCATTTGGAAATGCATCTGGTCCAATAGAACCATGTAACGTTGCTAAGTCTCTAGCACCAAAAGGTTTATATTTAACTAGACCTAGTATTGCTCATTATACAACAACTAGGGAAGAGCTTGATGAAGCTGCAGAAAAAGTTTTTGAGATGTTTATTACCAAAAAATTTAAATTAAATATTTTTAAAAAATACTCTTTAGATGAAATTGTTAAAGCTCATCAAGATTTAGAAAGTAGAAAAATTTTAGGACCTGCTGTAATTATTCCTTAATCAACTTTTACATCCATATCAGACATATGAAGTTTTAATGCATTTGTTGAAATATGAATCTCTCTTATAAAAAACATAATTGAAATAATCATAGATAAACAGCATGAACCAAATATTACACGAGCTATAAAAACTTCATTTAAATAAAGACCAAGCACAGTCAGCATATTAAATAAAAAACCAAATGCAGCAAACATAATTGTCCATCTCAATAAAATAATTCTTCCACTTAAATTTATAAACTGTTTTTTCCACTCTGCTGGGATATGGTTTTCATAAACATGCTCATCATGAAGCTCCCTAATTAGTTTACTCAATGAATGAAATCTATTGCTATATATATTCATTAACAAAGGAATAGCAGGAAACATTAGAGCTGTAACTGTGTAATCTATATTCATACGAATCAATTTGATTATCAATCTTGCCTTTGTTATTTACAAGTAAAATTTATGAACCAATTAAACTTATTTATTGAACTGACAAGATTAAAGAAGCCCATAGGCTACATGCTTCTCTTTTGGCCTTGTGTTTGGGGTTTAACTATTGCTTATAATTTTTCAGACAATCTAAACACTTATATTTTCTATTTTATTCTTTTTTTTCTTGGCTCTGTTTTGATGAGATCTGCTGGCTGCATAGTTAATGATATACTGGATAAAAAATTTGATAAAAAAGTTAAAAGAACTAAAAATCGACCTATTGCTTCAGGTAAAGTATCTGTAAATCTTGGATTATTTTATTCTACTATTCTCTGTGTATTGGCATTTTTAGTTTTAATAAATTTTAATTTTTTTACAATTGTACTTGCTTTAGCATCAATGCCTTTAGCATTTACCTATCCTCTTATGAAAAGATTTACTTATTGGCCACAACTTTTTTTAGGTATAACTTTTAATTATGGGTTAGTTCTTGGTTGGACCTCAATTAATCCTTCAATTACTATAGCGCCACTTGTTTTTTATTTTGGAGCCATATTTTGGACACTTGGTTACGACACAATATATGGATTTCAGGATATTAAAGATGACGAAATTATAGGACTTAAATCAACATCAATTAAATTTAAATCAAATCCATATATATTTTTAAACATATGTTACTCTATTTTTTTTATAGCTTTTTTAATCGTAGGTTTTTTAATGGAATTAAATAAATATTTTTTTTTAATCACAATTTTAATTTTTTGCCAAATATTTTTTTTTCAAATTAAAAGATTAAAAGTGAAAATAGCATCAAGTTGTTTGCAAACCTTTAAATCAAATAATTTTTTAGGTTTATTGGTTTTTGCTAGCATCTTATTGGGTAAAATTTAAAATTATGAGTGATCTAGACATTTTAAAAAGACTTTACAAAGATTACACTAAAAAATATTTGAGAAATATTCTTATTTCTATTTTTTTTACAATCCTATTGGCTGGAAGCACTTCAGCAGTTGCCTATCTGTTAGACCCAGCTATCAAGCAGCTTTTTATTGAGCAAAAAGAATCCTTGATCTATATAATACCAGCTCTAATCATAATTGCATTTGCTGTAAAAGGTGCGTCTCTATATCTTGCTAAAGTTATAATGATAAGAGTTTCAGAGGAGGTTAGAAAAGATATTCAAATAGATATGTTTGCTTCTCTTATAAAAGCAGATACAAAATTAGTTGACAACAAACATTCTGGAAAATTTGTTACAAATTTAACAAATGATGTTGGAATGATAACTAACCTCGTCAGTACTGCAATTTTAAATCTTTTTAAAGATAGTTTAACATTGATTGGTTTACTTACCGTTATGTTTTATCAAAATTGGAAATTATCTCTAATTGCAATTATTATGATACCCTTGGCAAGTTTTGCAGCAAGAACTTTAGGAAAAAGAATAGGTAAAGTTACAACACAACAAATGAGTAAGGCAGGCGTATTGAATTCCTATTTAATTGAAATATTTAAAAATCACAGATTAACAAAAATTTTCCAAAAAGAAGATTACGAAAAAAAACGTGCAAATGAATATATCCACAACCTTAAAGAAACCTCTAAAAAAATTAATGAAGTATTTGTAAGAGCCTCACCAATTATGGAATTCCTAACAGGAATTATGATAGCGTTTTTAATATTTTTTTCAGCTAAACTTATTTCAAATGGTGAGCTTGAAGTAAGTAATTTTTTTTCATTTCTTGCAGCTATGATGCTCGCTTATCAACCTGTTAGATCATTAGCAACACTAAATATATCTGTTCAACAAGGCCTGGCTGGTGCTAGAAGAGTCCTTCCAATTATAGATGATATTCCTGAAATAAAAGAAAAAGAAGACTCTAAGGAGTTAATTATTAAAAAAGGACAAATTAACTTTGAAAATGTAAAATTTGAATATTACGGGGAACAAAAACAGATATTGAATAATATTAATTTAAATATTCAAGGTGAAAAAATGACTGCATTAGTTGGTCACAGTGGTGCTGGTAAATCTACAATTTTAAATCTTATTCCAAGATTTTATAATGCCAGTAATGGAGATATAAAAATTGATGACCAATCGATATATGATTCTACTATTTTTTCTCTTAGAAAAAATATTTCTTTAGTAAGTCAAGACACTACTTTGTTTGATGATACTATAAAAAATAATATTGCATACGCTAACCCGTCCGCCTCTCAAAAAGACATAGAAGAGGCAGCAAAATATTCTTTTGCAAATGAATTTATAGAACAACTACCTGAAAAATATGAAACATTAATAGGTGAAAATGGTGTCAAACTTTCTGGAGGAGAAAAACAAAGATTATCTATTGCAAGAGCAATACTTAAAAAAACACCAATAATACTTTTAGACGAAGCCACATCATCTTTAGATGCAGAAACTGAAAACAAAATTCAGAAGGCAATAAGTTTTTTAACAAAAGGACGAACTACAATAGTAATTGCCCATAGATTATCCACAATATTAAATTCTGATAAAATTTATGTAATTGATAAAGGATCAGTTATTGGAGAGGGAAAACATGATGAACTTTTAAATTCATCTACTGTTTATAAAAACTTCTACGAAAAACAGTTAAGAAGGTTTTAATGATTATTCTCTATCGAATAATAATTAATTTTATTTTAATTATTTCACCAATAATAATAATTTTAAGATTAATCAAAAAAAAAGAAGATTTAGTAAGATTTAAAGAAAAATTTTGTTTTTTTTCTGAAAAAAATATTAAAGGAAAGCTTATTTGGTTTCATGGAGCAAGTGTAGGTGAATTACAAAGCATAGTTCCTCTTTTAGAAAAACTTGAAAAAAATAATAAGATTAAAAAAATTTTAGTTACATCTAATACTCTTAGTTCATCTAAAATATTCCATAAAACAAAATTAAAAAAAGTTGTACATCAGTTTTTTCCTATTGATACAAATTTTCACTCAAAGAAATTTTTAAATTATTGGAAGCCTTCATCAACTTTTTTTATAGACTCCGAAATTTGGCCAAATATGTTTTTAAATATAAAAAAAAAAAATATACCTATAGTGCTTTTGAATGGAAGAATTACAAAAAAAAGTTTTTCTAGATGGAAAATACTTTCAAAATTTTCCAATAAAATTTTTAAAAGTTTAGATTTATGTTTATGTTCTGATAAAAAATCAAAAATATATTTAAAACAACTAGGAGCTCAAAATATAAAATTTATTGGAAATTTAAAATATTCACAATCAGAAAATAAAAAAATTAAAATTGATAAAAATATTGAAAAATTTTTAAACTCTAAAAAAATATGGTGTGCATCTAGCACACATAAAACTGAAGAAATATTTTGTGGTCTAGTTCATAAAGAATTAAAAAAAAAATATCATAACTTATTAACTGTTATAATTCCTCGTCATATTGAAAGAACAATATCTATAAAAGAACAATTGAATGAGCTTAACTTAAAAATTCACACTTTTAGCTCCAAAAAAAAGATTGAAGACAATACAGATATTTTAATTATTGACGCTTACGGTAAAACTAAAACTTTCTATAAATTTTGTAAAAATGTGTTTCTTGGAGGCTCAATAATTAATCATGGAGGTCAAAATCCTTTGGAAGCAACGAGATATGGCTGTAATGTTTTACATGGTCCAAACATTGTTAATTTTACAGAAATTTATAATTTCTTGAAAAAGAACAACATGTCTCAAAAAGTAAAAAATCGAGGAGAAATGACTTATTATCTTAATAAGTTTTTTTTAAAAAAATCAAATTCAAAAAAGATACAAAAAAAATTAAACTCGATCGGTAAAAGGATTTTACAAAATACATATGAAGAAATAAATCAAATATTATAAAATGAGGCTAAAAAAACCTAAATTTTGGGATTATCAGAAAATATCTTTTTGGTCAGTTATTTTCTTACCGTTTTCAATAATATATTTAATTCTAATTTCAATAAGAAGAAACATATTACTTTTAAAAAATCATAAAAAAATATCAATCCCGATTATATGTGTTGGAAATATTTATATTGGTGGCACTGGTAAAACTCCGATTGCAAAGGAAGTTTTCAATATAATTAAATCTCTTGGTAAAAATCCTGCCTTTATTAAAAAAGAATATAGATTTTTAAATGATGAAATCAAAATATTAAAGAAAATTGGAAAGACGTTTACATGTAAGAAAAGACAGGAAGGTATCTCTTCTCTTTTGAACAATAATCATGACGTCGCAATCCTTGATGATGGTTTTCAAGATTTTTCCATTAAATCAGATTTATCAATTCTATGTTTTAATTCAAAACAATTAATTGGTAACGGTTTTGTACTTCCATCTGGACCCTTGAGGGAGCCATTAAATTCGATTGCACGAGCTGATTGTATAATAATTAATGGTGAAAAAAATTTAGAATTTGAAAATAAAATTTCTAAATTTTCTAAAGAAAAAAAAATACATATTTTTTACTCAAAATATCAAATTAAAGATTTAGAGAAATTTAAAGATAAAGAAATTATGGCTTTTGCAGGAATTGGTAATCCATCAAATTTTTTTGATTTATTAAAAGAAAATAACTTAAATATTAAAAATACACTTTCTTTTCCCGATCATCATAATTATTCTGAAAAAGATTTTAAAAAAATTAAAGAAAATGAATCATTTAAAATTGTTACAACGGAAAAAGATTATTATAGAATGTCAGATCACCAAAAACAAAACTGTGATTGTATAGAAGTTGATTTAGAGATCGAAAATAAAGAAAAATTCAAAGATTTAATTAAATCTTATTTATGAAAATTATAAAATATTTTTTTGAGTTTATATTTATTATAACTTTTTTTTCTATTTTTAAAATTATTGGTTATAAAAATGCTTCTAACTTAGGTGAGTTAATTGGAAAAGCACTTGGTCCTTTATTTAGGTCTCGTAATAAAATACAAAAAAACTTAGAGTATTCAAAAATTTCTGAAACTAAAGAAGATAGAGAAATCATAATTAATAAAATGTGGGGTAATTATGGAAGAATATTATCTGAATATTTATTTTTAAAAAAATTTCGTCAAAATAAATTAGATAAATATATTGAAGTTGAGGGATCGAATATTTTAAAAGAAATAAAAAAAAACAATGAACAAGTTGTGTTTGTATCAGGTCATTTCAATAATTTTGAACTTATGGCTATGGAAATTGATAAAGCGGAAATAAAACTTTGTGCTATTTATAGACCACTTAACAATCCATTTCTAAATATTATAATGGAATGGATTAGAAAAAATTATATTTGTAAATCCCAAATTAAAAAAGGCAAAAGTGGAACAAGAGATTTAATCAATTATTTTAAAAGAAATTTTTCAGTGGCATTGATGATTGATCAAAGAGTAAGTGAAGGAGAGATAGTAGATTTATTTAACCAACCAGCAAAAACAACAACTATCCCAGCTCAACTAGTAAAAAAATACAATTGTAAGATAGTTCCAGTCTACGTTGAAAGAATTAAGAATATACATTTCAAAATAACTTTTGAAAAACCAATTAAATTTGAGAAAACGATGTCTACTAAGCAAATATCACAAGAGTTAAATAAAATATTAGAAAAAATGATTTTAAAGAATCCTGATCAGTGGATTTGGTCTCATGATCGGTGGAAATAAATCATTTTTTTTTAATAAGATCTTCTCTTTTTCTTGAAGCTTCAACATATGAAAAGTAAGCTTCCTGTAATTCAACATTCCAATAGGTTAGTTTATCCAGTGAAATTTGTTTACCAGATACGGCACAAATAACATGATCTCCGTCTTGAAGTACTTCAAATGTGTTAGGTAAATATTTTATTTTTGCTAATTTTTTAAACATTTTTAGTTTATACAGTATTATATGAAAGTTGCAGTAATAGGAAGTGGTGGAAGAGAACATGCTATTTGCGTATCATTAAAACAATCGAAAAAAGTTAAAAAAATTTATTGTATTCCAGGTAATGCAGGAACTAATTTAATTGCAGAAAATATAGAGATAAATATTGATAACTTTGAGGCAATTAAAGACTTTTCTCTCGAAAATAAAATTGATCTAATAATTGTTGGGCCTGAAAAACCTTTAGTGAATGGAATTGTTGATTACTTAAAAGACTTTAATATAAAAACGTTTGGTCCTAATAAAATAGCATCAAAACTTGAAGGATCAAAAATTTTTACAAAAAATTTATGTAAGAAATATAAAATTCCAACAGCAAAATTTGGGGTCTTTAAATCTTTAGATGAGTCAAATAAATTTTTAAATGATTGTACGTTTCCTTTAGTTGTAAAGGCTGATGGATTAGCTGCAGGAAAGGGTGTTTACATTTGTGAGGAAAAAACTCAAGCTTGTGTGGCAATAGATGAGATTTTTGCTGGAAAATTTGGAAGAGCAGATAAAATTTTAATAGAAGAATTTTTAAAAGGTGAAGAAATGAGTTTTTTCATAATTTCTGATGGAAAAACTTTTAAAACTTTTGGAACTGCACAGGATCATAAAAGAGTATTCGAGGGTGATAAGGGAAAAAATACTGGTGGAATGGGTGCATATTCTCCATCAATGTTAGAAAGCAGTTCCTTAAACAAAAAAATTTTAGATAAAATTATTAAACCTACATTAAAAGGACTTACAGAATTAAAAACTAATTTTTGTGGTTTTTTATATGCGGGACTAATGATAGTAAATGATGAACCATTCCTTATTGAATATAATGTAAGGATGGGTGATCCTGAGTGTCAAACTATTCTACCTAAGCTTAAAACAGACTTTTTTGATATAATTTATGCTTGTGCTAATCAGAAATTAAATTCCATTAATTTTAATTGGAGTGAAAAAAAAAGTCTTTGTATTGTCCTTTGTTCTAAAGGATATCCAGACAATTATCAGAATAATATAGTTATCAAAGATCTTAACAAAATAAATCTTGAAAAAAATGAGTTCATTTTTCATGCGGGTACAAAAAGTTTTGAAGAAAAAATTTATTCTAATGGAGGGAGAGTTTTAAATTTTGTAGTTATCTCAGAAGAATTTAAAAAAAGTAGAGATAATGCAATAAAACTTATAAATAAAATTAATTGGTCAAATGGATTCTACAGAAAAGATATTGGTTTTAAAGTAATTAATTAATGAGAATCATTGGTGGAAATTATAGAGGAAAAAAAATTGCTATCCCAAAAGATAAAAATACACGACCTTTGCGCGATCTCGTAAAAGAGTCAATTTTTAATTTAATTGATCATTCAAATAAATTTAGTTGTAAAATTGAAAAATCAAATATTTTAGACTTATTTTCTGGAACAGGATCATTTGGATTAGAGTGTATATCTAGAAATGCAAGCAAAGTTACGTTTGTTGAAAATTATGAAAATGCTATTCATGTATTAAAAAAAAATATTTCTGCAATTCAAGCTCAAAAACAAACACAAATAATTGATTATAATTGTTTTGATTTCATAAAAAGATATGAGGTTTTTAATGAAAAATTTGATGTAATTTTTTTAGACCCACCTTACAAAGAAGAAAAAATTAATTTATTGATAAATACTATTAAAGAAAAAAAAATTTTAAACGAGAAGGGAATTTTAATTTTACATCGTCATAAAAAAGATAATGTAAAAATTACAGATAAACTTAAAATTTTAGATCAAAGAAATTACGGTATTTCAAAAATTATTATTGGCTATTAATAATTGTTAAGAATCCTTTTTGTTTCATTTTTAATCAATTCGACTGACGGCTGATCGTAGGGATTTACGTTAATTGCTTTTCCTAAAAGGATTGTTTCTAGTATAAAAAAAACAAATAATTCACCTAAACTTTCTTCGTTTCTTTTATTTAATTCAAAACTTCTAAATGGGATGTTTTTTCTTTGAAAAACTTTTTCGGTAGCTTTAAATTGTGCCTGTTTAACATCATTTACACTTTTGTTCTTCAAATATTCAAATGATTTTGACAAATGTTTATTATTAATTTTTTTTGAAAGATTTTCATTAACAAAGAAAAATGTATAAAAATTATTTTTGAAGCCATCAATGTAGAGCTGCATCAAACTATGATTATCTTTAGGCATATTTGATACAATTGGAAGAATCCCCTTGCTTTTTTTTCCCAAACTTTCAGCTATCAATTGTTGATACCAAAAAAATAAATCTGATGAACTTTCATCATAATTTAAAATAATAGAATTAGTTTTTTTTCTTTTAATTAAAGTAAGTGTATTAGAAACATTTAGTATCAAAGAATTTAAAAAATTTTTATTCTTAATCAAAAAATTTAGTCTTCTAAACTTATTTGTGTTCAATCCCATTAAATCGGCAGGTAAAATACCTACTTCCGACAAGACCGAGTATCTACCTCCAATATAATTATTATGATGAATTATTTCCGATCTCAGTTTCTTAGCTAAATTCATCAAGTAACTATTTTTATTCTCAGTTATAAAAATATTTTTCCTTTTATTATTTATTAAAAGATTTGAATTAACTATTGTTTCTAAAGTATTTCCTGATTTAGAAATTATTAAATTTATTTGTTTTTTTTTATTTTTTGAAAAAGAAAAAAATTTTTCCAAGTTATCTAAAAAATAAAAATTTTTTTTAATCTTATTTTTCAAAAAACTATAAATTGAACGAGAACCTAAAATTGATCCTCCCATCCCAATTAAGATTATTTCAGAAAAATTCTTAAATTTTGAAAGTGTTTTTTTGGTATATGAATTTTTATAATTTCTATTTAAAGAGTTTAAAATTTCATTGTCTTCTTTAAGCAATTTTTTTAATATAACTGAAACTTTTTTATTAGGCTGTGTAATCTTAAAATTTTTAAAATTTATATTCTTAGTTAGCATTAAGTTTATTTGATTTTTTCTAAAATAGACTTTTCTAATGAAGAAGGTTTAGAATTTTTAATAGTTTCATTAATTTTTAATTTTTCTTTATTTAAAGTTAATTGAATATCATTTTCGTTATTTTTATTCATGTCATCAATGCTATCAGAAGGTACAGGGAGCTCTCCATAATTAGGTGGCAAAACTAGAGGACTTTTTTTCTCAACTAAAAATTCATCTGAATTATTTTTTTTTTTTAAAGTCAAAGCGTCTTTAGTAGATTGACATCCCGAGAGAAAGCTAAACAAAACTATTAAAAAAAATAAATTTTTCATACTTTTTTTTTTATAAATATTTCCAAATAAATTAATAATAACACACCTATTGTTATAAATATATCAGCAACATTAAATATAAACCAATGAAAATTATTAATATGAAAATCTATAAAATCTGGAACAGAAGAATAATATAATCTATCAAAAATATTACCAATTGAACCACCAAAAATCATTATAAAAGCTATTTTTTCAAATTTAGTTGTCTTTGTAATCATCCATAAAATTATTAAAGTGATTAAGATTATTATTATAGTTAAAATATTATAATAAATCTTGTCATTAAAAGAAAATAATCCAAAAGCTATTCCATCGTTCCAAATCAAATTTAAATTAAGAAATGAATTTACTTCAATATTTTTTTCTCCAAATTTTTCTGTTGAATTAATTATTGCAATCTTACTAATCCTATCGATTATGAAAATAATAAAAATAAAAAAAATGTTCCAAAAATTATTTTTAATCATTTCCTAAATTATTATGTCTGGTACAGGGATCTTTGCTTATCTTCCAACAAACTGGGCACTTATCTCCTTCAGCTTTTTCTGTCTCAACCTTAATCGGTTGATCTTCACTCTCTTTTATTTTTACAGATGAAGTAATACACAATTCAGCTAAGTCTATTTTACTAGCTAAATTCAAATTATTTTTATTTAAACTAATGGTTAATGAAGCTTCCAAACTTGAGCCAATTACTTTGGAAGCTCTTTTTTCTTCTATACTAATATTACAAATATCTCTTATTTTTTTTAGTTCTGCCCATTTTTTAGCTAAATCAGGATTTTCAAATTTTTTTGGGAAATTCAAAAATTTTTCCAAATGAACACTTTTATTTTTTTTTGAAACTAATTGGTAAATCTCCTCTGTTGTAAAAGCTAAAATTGGAGCAAACCATTTCAGTAAGGCATCTAAAATAATGTTAAGTAGTAATAATGTAGATTTTCTTTTTTTTGAATCTTCAGGGTCACAATATAAAGTGTCTTTTCTGATATCAAAATAAAATGCTGATAAATCTACTGTACAAAAATTCAACAGCTCTTTATATAAATTATGAAAATCATAATTTTTGAAATATCCATCAAAATTTCTATTTAATGTATAAATCTTGTGTAACATAAATTGTTCTAACTCAGGAAGTTCTTTGAAGTCTATATTCTCAAAGTCTAAGTGTTTAAAATTATCGTTTAAATTTCCTAACAAATACCTAAATGTATTTCTAATTTTTCTATAAGACTCTGAATGTTGGTCTAATATTGAATAATCAATTCTTAAATCTTCAGCATAATTTGATGAAGCAACCCAAATCCTAAGTATATCAGCACCATATTTTTTAAGTATATCCTCAGGCGCAATAACATTTCCTAACGACTTTGACATTTTTAATCCTTTACCATCGACAACAAATCCATGGGAAAGAATAGATTCAAATGGCGCTCTTCCTCTGGTACCACAAGATTCTAACAAAGATGAATGGAACCATCCTCTATGTTGGTCTGAGCCCTCAAGATACATTGATGCAGGCCATTTCAAATCTTTTCTTTTTTCAAGAACAAAAGAATGCGTAGAACCACTGTCAAACCAAACCTCAACAATATCAGTAAGTTTTTCAAAATCTTGTGCTTTATATTTTTTTCCTAAGAACTTTTGGGGATCATCAGAGAACCAACAATCTGAACCCTCTTTTTCATAAATTTTAGCAATATTCTCGAACACTTCATCATCAACTAAAATTTCTCTAGTTTTTTTATTTAGAAATATTGGTAATGGTACGCCCCAAACTCTTTGTCTTGATACACACCAATCAGGTCTAGTTTCGATCATTGATTTAAGTCTTTCTTTTCCTTTGCTCGGATAAAATTTTGTATCATCAATTGCTTTTAAAGCTTTGTTTCTAAGTTTATGACTCTCCATGGAAATAAACCATTGTGGTGTTGCTCTATGTACCAATGGGGCTTTTGATCTCCAGGAGTGAGGATATGAGTGAATTAGTTCACCATTTGATAAAAGTTTTTTTTGTATTTTTAATTTCTCAATTACGATTGGATTAGACTTAAAAATATGCTCACCTTCAAATAACAACACATTTTTTGTATATTTTCCATCACCGTCTACTGTCTCAATTGCTTTTATTCCATTATTTAAACATAAATTAAAGTCATCAGGACCATGACTTGGTGCACAATGAACAATACCTGTACCTTGTTCGGTAGTAACAAAACGTGCCTCCAACATAGGTATTTCATAATCATAACCTAATTCTAAAAAAGGATGATTGCATATAGTGCCTTTTAAATCTTTACCTTTAAATTTTTTTAAATTTACAAATTCTTTAATTCCACAATCTTTTATTACTGACTCTAATAACGCTTCAGCAAGTATAATTTTTTTATCTTTAAAATCACCATCATCTTTTATTTCGATTAATAAATATTCTAGGCTTTCGTTATAAGCCAAGGCTTTATTTGCAGGAATAGTCCATGGAGTGGTTGTCCAAATTATTACTTCGCTATCTTTTATCTCATTAATATTTGATGACTTAACTGAAAATGATGCGTAGATAGTATCTGATTTATGATCTTGATATTCTACCTCAGCATCTGCTAAGGCTGTTTTTTCAACTGTAGACCATAAGACCGGTTTAAAACCTCTGTAGAGACTTCCTTCTTTTAAAAACTTTCCTAATTCTCTTACAATTTGAGCTTCGGCATCATAGCTCATTGTGGAATAATAATTTTCCCAATCTCCTACTACACCCAGTCTTTTAAATTGATCCTTATGAACACTAATCCATTTTTCTGCAAAAGCTCTACATTCTTTCCTAAATTCAACTATAGGAACTTCGCTCTTATTTTTTTTACTTTTTTTATATTGCTCCTCGATTTTCCATTCAATTGGTAATCCATGACAATCCCAACCCGGAACATAAACTGAGTCTTTTCCATCCATTTGATGAAATTTAACAATTATATCTTTTAAAATCTTGTTTAGAGCAGTA
>CACKZI010000020.1 GCA_902604605.1 uncultured Pelagibacteraceae bacterium
GCCAAAGTTCTAGAAAATTCAGAAGGAACTAGAACAACACCTTCTGTGGTTGCTTTCACTGAAGAAAGTGAAAAACTTATTGGGCAACCTGCTAAAAGACAAGCAGTCACAAATCCTGAAAACACAATCTTTGCTGTTAAAAGATTAATCGGAAGAAATTTTGAAGATCCAACTGTAAAAAAAGATATTGATGCTGCTCCCTTTAAAATTATAAATTCAGAAAAAGGTGATGCTTGGATTGAAGCAAAGGGACAAAAATATTCTCCTTCACAAATTTCAGCTTTCATACTTCAGAAAATGAAAGAAACTGCTGAAAAATATTTAGGTCAAGCAGTTACAAAAGCTGTTATTACAGTGCCAGCTTATTTCAATGATGCACAAAGACAAGCTACTAAAGACGCAGGAAAGATTGCAGGTCTAGAGGTATTAAGAATTATAAATGAGCCTACAGCTGCATCATTAGCTTATGGTTTAGATAAAAAGCAAAACAAAAAGATTGCTGTCTATGATTTGGGTGGAGGTACTTTTGATGTATCAATTTTGGAATTAGGCGATGGTGTATTTGAAGTTAAATCAACTAATGGTGATACTTTTTTAGGTGGAGAAGATTTTGACAATGCTATTGTAAATTATTTAGTTGCAGAATTTAAAAAAGATAATGGAATAGATTTAAAATCAGATAAATTAGCCCTGCAAAGATTAAAAGAAGCAGCAGAAAAAGCAAAAATTGAATTATCTGCAGCTGAACAAACAGATATAAATCTACCGTTTATTACTGCAGACAAGACTGGTCCAAAGCATATAAATCTAAAAATGACAAGAGCGAAATTAGAGGCCTTAGTAGAGGATTTAATAACAAAAACATTACCTCCATGTAAAACGGCATTAAAAGATGCTGGTATTAATGCTAGTGAAATCGATGAAATAGTAATGGTTGGTGGTATGACAAGGATGCCGAAAGTAATTGAGGAAGTTAAAAATTTTTTTGGAAAAGATCCTAACAAAAGTGTTAATCCTGATGAGGTCGTTGCTATGGGTGCTGCTATTCAAGCAGGTGTATTACAAGGGGACGTTAAGGACGTCTTGTTATTAGACGTTACCCCTTTATCATTGGGTATTGAGACTTTGGGAGGTGTGTCTACAAAACTAATTGAAAAAAATACAACTATTCCAACTAAAAAAAGTCAGGTATTTTCAACTGCAGAAGATAGTCAACCTGCAGTATCAATTAGAGTCCTTCAAGGTGAAAGAGAAATGGCAACTGACAATAAATTATTAGGAAATTTCGAATTAGTTGGTATTGCTCCAGCACCAAGAGGAGTTCCTCAAATTGAAGTAACCTTTGATATAGATGCTAACGGAATCGTTAATGTTTCTGCTAAAGACAAAGGTACTGGAAAAGAACAAAAAATTCAAATTCAAGCTTCGGGCGGTTTAAGTGATGAAGAAATTGAAAAAATGGTTAAAGATGCAGAAGCTAATAAAGATGCAGATAAAAAGAAAAGAGAGTCGGTAGATGTAAGAAATCAAGCAGATACTCTTATTCATTCAACTAATAAAAATCTCAAAGAACATGGTTCTAAAATTTCAGATGCAGATAAAAAAGCCATTGAAGACTCATCCTCTGCACTTAAAGAAACTTTGAAAACCGAGAATATTGAGGATATCAAGAAAAAAACAGAAGCTTTAGTACAAGCCTCTATGAAACTTGGTGAGGCAATTTATAAATCACAACAAAATACCAAACCAGACTCGAATAAAGATGATGGTAAGGATAATAAGGAAAAAAAAGACGATAATGTTGTTGATGCGGATTTTGAAGAAGTAAAAGAAGAAAATAAAGAAAAAAGCGCTTAACTTACATCTAATTGTCTAAATTAGACACATGGCTAAAAGAGATTATTACGAT
The DNA here is from genome assembly GCA_902604605.1 of uncultured Pelagibacteraceae bacterium. Classification (GTDB taxonomy): domain Bacteria; phylum Pseudomonadota; class Alphaproteobacteria; order Pelagibacterales; family Pelagibacteraceae; genus Pelagibacter. The sequence continues at coordinate 1,910 of CACKZI010000020.1, forward strand.
GTCCTTGGTGTTGGCAAAAGTGCAAGTCCCGACGAACTTAAATCAGCTTATAGAAAACTAGCAGTGAAATATCATCCAGATAAAAATCCTGGAGATAAAGCTGCTGAAGATAAGTTTAAAGAAGCTAGTGAGGCTTATGGAATTCTCTCAGACAAATCAAAAAAAGAAAATTATGATAACTTTGGTCATGCTGCATTTGAAAATGGTGGCGGTGGAAGAGGTTTTGGTGGTTTCGGTGGTTTTAGTGGCTCAGATTTTTCAGATATTTTTGAAGATTTTTTTGGTGATTTTGGTGGAGGTGGTAGAAGAAATTCAAAAAGAAATTCAAATAATAGGGGTTCAGATTTAAGATACGACTTAACAATTTCTTTAGAAGAGGCTTACACGGGGAAAAAACAAAATATTCAGTTTTCTACAACAGAGAAATGTAATACTTGCAAAGGAAATGGATCAAAACCTGGATACACTGCTGATAGGTGCACTTATTGTGGTGGAAATGGAAGAGTAAGATCAAATCAAGGATTTTTCACTGTACAACAAACATGTCCACAATGTTCAGGAAGTGGTGAAGAAATCACAAATCCATGTAACGATTGCAATGGACAAGGAAATAAACAAGCTCCCAAAAAGATATCCGTAACAATCCCTAAGGGAGTTGATGATGGAACAAGAATAAGGTTAGCTGGAAAAGGTGAAGCTGGCACAAGAGGTGGGGCTAGTGGTGATTTATATTTATTTATAAATATTGAAACACATCAGCTTTTTAAAAGATCAGATGTAAATCTATTTTTTGAATTTCCAATTTCTATCGCGGATGCAGCTTTAGGTACATCAGTAGAAATACCCACTATAGATGGAGGTAAAGCAAAAATTAAAATTCCAGATGGAACTCAAAATGGAAAACAATTTAGATTAAAAGGTAAAGGCATGCCTTTTATGCGCAGAGGTGATTTTGGTGATCTTTATGTACAAGTTAAAACTGAAGTACCAGTGTCATTAAATAAAGAGCAAAAAAATTTATTAGAGAAATTCAGAGAAATTGAAAATGAAAGATCCAATCCAAGCATAAAAAAATTTTTCCAAAAAGCAAAAAGTTTTTGGAAAAACTAAATAATGGATCTAGATGAAATTATTCCAGCAATAGCTTTAGTGGCAGTTTTAATATTGGTTCTTCCTAGTTTCATCAAAACTAATATTAAAAGAAATTTATTTTTTAAAAATTTGAGTATTTGGGGTATGATTGTTTTATTACTTATGATACTTTTATATTTTATCACTTAATGAAAAAGATTAATTTAGCTATTACTGGATGTATGGGGAGGATGGGACAACAGATTATTAAATCTGTGAAGAGTAATAAAAATTTTAGATTAGTTGCTTTAACAGAAAATGAAGTAATAATTAAAAAAATTAATGGTATTAAAGTTTTACAGAATAAAATTGAAACTTTAAAAAAAGCAGACATAATAATAGATTTTACTACCCCAAAATGTACATTTGAAATTTTAAAAATTGCCTCTAAAATAAAAAAAAAAGTGGTTATAGGTACAACTGGTTTTTCAAAAAACGAGGAAAATTTAATAAAAAAATATTCTAAAGAAGTTTCAATTTTAAAAGCAGGGAATATGAGTTTAGGAATAAACTTAATGATGTATTTGACTGAAATTGCCTCAAGATCTTTAAATGATGATTTTAACAGTAAGGTTTTTGAAATACATCATAAACATAAAAAAGATTATCCTTCAGGAACTGCTTTGATGCTAGGAAAAGGAATTGCTAAAGGGAAAAATAAAAACTTTTACAGTTTAATTGGAAAAAAATATCTTAACAAAAAAGATTTTCCATATGGAAATAAAATAAATTTTAATTCAATAAGAAAAGGTGAAATAATTGGTGAACATGAAGTAAAGTTTTCTAGTGGTAAGGAAATAATAACTCTTAACCATGAAGCTTTCGATAGAGCTTTATATTCTGAAGGAGCATTATCAGCTGCTAAATGGTTGATGAAAAAAAAACCAGGTCTTTATTCTATGAGAGATCTTTTGAATTTCAAATAATGGATGAGGTTCAAAGAGCTAAACTAATCTTAAAAATTTTAAATAAAACATACCCAAATATTTCTGTTCCACTAAAAAGTAGAAATATTTTTACATTATTAATTTCTGTTTTATTGTCTGCACAATGTACAGATGTAAATGTTAATAATGTAACAAGAAATATTTATCCAAAATACTATAAACCTAATCATTTCTTAAAATTAGGAAGAAAAAAAATTGAAAAACTTATTAAAAAAATTGGAATTTTTAGAATTAAGGCAAAAAGTATATATAATCTTTCAAAAATATTAGTTGAAAAATATAATGGAAAAGTTCCAAAAACCTTTAAAGAATTAGAAGAATTACCAGGTGTTGGTCATAAAACAGCTAGTGTAGTTATGTCCCAAGGATTTGGTTATCCTGCGTTTCCAGTTGACACTCATATACATAGACTTGCTCAAAGATGGGGTCTAACTAATGGAAAAAATGTTACTCAAACTGAATATGACCTAAAACGACTTTTCTCCAAAAAAAACTGGAACAAACTTCATTTACAAATTATTTATTACGGAAGAGAATATTGTAAAGCTAGAGATTGTTATGGATTGACTTGTAAAATTTGTACTACTTGTTATCCTAAACGTAAAAAACCAATAAAAACAAAAAAAGCTTAGCATGAAAATCTTAGGTATAGGCAATGCAATCGTTGATGTTATTTGCAAGGTTGAAGAAAATTTTATTACTCAAAATAATTTATCAAAAGGTAATATGAAATTAATTTTTGATGAAAATGAATTTCAAGATTTAATCAAAAACCTCAATATTGAAAAAACCATTTCTGGTGGATCTGTTGCAAATTCGATAGTTGGTTTATCTCAGCTTGGTAATAGTGTTGGTTTTATTGGAAAAGTATCTGATGATGACCTTGGGAATAAATACGAGATTGGATTAAAAAAGGAAAATGTTGATTTTATTTATTCTAAAAGAGAGGAAAATCTCCCTACAGGAACGTGTTTAATCTTAATAACACCAGACTCAGAAAGAACAATGTGTACCTTCTTAGGTATAGCTGGAAAAATAAATGAAAATGATATTAACACCAATGCAATAAAAAAAAGTGAAATGATTTTTTTAGAAGGTTACCTGTGGGATGAAGGTGAACCAAAGAAAGCTTTCGATAAAGCAATAAATTGTGCAAACAAAGTGGCTATGTCTTTATCGGACAAATTTTGTGTAGATAGACATAAATCTAACTTTTATGAATTGGTAAAAAATAAATTAGACATAACTTTTGCAAATGAAGAGGAGATCAAATCTTTAATCAATACTGAAAAGTTCAATGATGTAATAGAATTTGGTAAACAAATAAAAAAATTATTAGTAATTACAAGAGGAGAAAAGGGTGCTATTTCAATTTACCAAGATAATGTAACTGAGGTGGGGATTACAAAAAATCTCAGTTTAGTTGATTTGACAGGAGCTGGTGATTTGTTTGCAAGTGGATATCTTCATGGATATTTAAATAATTTCTCACAAGAAGATTGTTTAAAAAAAGGAACAGAAATGTCCTCAAAAATAATTCAACAAATCGGCGCAAGACTAAATTAAAAAAAAAATTAATTTTATATCTTTATTTTTTTCTTCTCTTAAAACTTCCTTTTCCTTTTTTCGATCTAATTACTCTAGGTTTATACTTTTTTGTAAAAAGATCTTTTGCAATTTTATTTCTTTTTTTCAATTTATTAAATATCCATCTTTAGAACTTAATATAAAATTTGAATCTTCAAATTTTTCTTTTATTTTTTTTCTTAAGCGATAAATATGAGTTTCAACAGTATGTGTTTCAAGTTCTGAGTTATATCCCCAAACTTCTTTTTGAAGTTCATCAATTTTAACTGGATTCTTAGATTTTTGTAGAAATAGAATTAGATTAATCTCTCTTTCTGTTAAATCTATAGTTAGGTTATCTAAACTTATTTGGCGAGAATTGAGATTCAGCTTATAATTTTTAACTGTAATTTCTGATTGCAAATTGAATCTTTTTTTTAAAAACCTGAGATTAATAATCTCAATAAGATCATTTATTTTAATCGGTGCTTTGTCTATTTTCAATTCATCTTTAAAATCATCTTCATCTTTTTTTGAAATAACTAATAGGTCGGGGTTTGACAAATTTATCTCTTTTTCAATATTTTTTTTATCCGATTTAACTAGATTAAAATTCAAATTTTCTTTTATTTCGTATAAAATATTAAATAAGACATCAAATTCATAAATAATTATTTTTTTTAAATTCATATATAATCAAAATATGACAATAATAATTAAAAATAAAGAAACTCTTATTTTTGATAAATTTGAATTTCGTTGTTCTATAGGGAAAAATGGTATCAGTAAAAATAAAATCGAAGGGGATAAAAAAACTCCGAGGGGAACTTTTAAAATTGGTAACTTATATTTTAGAAAAGACAGAAATAAAAAACCCGATACCAAAATTCAATGCATTCCTATTCTTAAAAATATGGGATGGTGCGATGATATTAGAGATGAAAAAAATTATAACAAATTAATTAAGATAAAAAAAAAAATAAATCACGAAAAACTTTATAGAAGAGATAAAAAATATGACTATTTAATTCCTATTAATTATAATTCAAAAAAAAGAATATTGGGGAAAGGAAGTGCTATTTTTATTCATTTGACTGAAAATTATAAAACTACGCTTGGATGTATTGCTTTAAAAAAAAATGATTTCTTAATATTGCTTAAATTAATAAATAAAAAAACAAAAATTAAAATTTATTAATTTCTATTTCCAAAAATCTTTGAGCCAATTCTTATATAACTTGCATTATACTTTATAGCAGATAAGTAATCCGATGACATGCCCATACTTAATTCTTTTAGAGATAAGTCTTTAGCTGCTATTGCCATCTTAGAAAAATAAATTGATGGATTAGTATTAATTGGAGGTAGACACATTAAACCTATTACATCTAAATCTAAATTATTTTTACAGTTTTGATAAAAATCTGGGAGATCTTCAATTTTAATACCACTTTTTTGGTCTTCATTTCCTATATTAATTTGAATAAATAATTTAATTTTTTTGTTTAATTTTTTTTGTTCAGTTGAAATTTTTTTAGCTAATTTTATTGAGTCTAACGAATGAATATAATCAAATAAATTTACTGCTTGTTTAACTTTATTACTTTGAAGCTTTCCAATCATATGAAGCTTAATTTCCTTTTTTGTTAATTTTATTTGTGACCATTTATCTACAGCCTCTTGAATTTTATTCTCACCAAAATCAAAGTGGCCATAATCAATTAAAGGAAGTATGTCTTTAATACCAAAAGTTTTACTCACGGCAATTATTTTAATTTTTGATTGAATGTTCAAATTTTTTGAATTTATTTCTTTTTTAATTTCGTTTAAATTATTAATACTTTTATGCATAAAAAAATCCCTAATATTTTTACTTTTATTTCAAACTTTAAAAAAGAAGAAATTTTAGAGTTAAATAATAATGTGGGAATAATTTTAAGGAATTTTGAGGAAAAACTTACTATTGATAAAATTTTGGATCTAAGAAGGTATTGTAAATCAAATAACAGAAAGTTGTATTTAGCAAATAACGTTAAATTAGCAATTAATTTAAATTTTGATGGAGTTTATATTTCAGCATTCAATAAAAATTTGAATCAAAGAAAATTTAACATTAGAAAAAATTTTCTATATTTAGGATCTGCACACAATCTAAAAGAATTAAAAATTAAAGAAAAACAGGGGGTTGAAGTTATTTTTTTATCACCATTATTCAAAACTAAAAATTATAAAAATGGAATGGGCGTAATTAAATTTAATAATCTATGTAAAAAAAGTAAAAAAAAAATTATTGCTCTCGGAGGTATTAATAAAAATAATCTAAAAAAAATAAAAATAACTAACGCATATGGCTTTTCTGGGATATCTTATTTTAAAAAGAATTTTTAAAAATGGAAAAGAATATTTCTCAACAAATACAAGTTTTAATAAATCAATTTAATGCAAAAAATTTTGAACATGTAATATCAAAGGCTAAAGTTATCCTTAAAAAAAATCCAGAGTACTTAATATTGTATAATCTGATAGGTTCCTCTTACCAAAATATTGGTCGATATGAAGATGCAATAAATTTCTTCAAAAACGGATTAAAACTTGAGCCTAGAAATTTAGCTATAATGAATAATTTGGCAATGGCTCACAAAAATGTTCTAGAATACAAAACTGCTGAAAAATTATATTTAAAAATTATTGAATTAGACTCAGCTTATATTAATGCATATATAAATCTCGGAAATTTAAAAAGAGATTTAAATCAATTTAATAATGCAATAAATCTTTATGAGAAAGCCTCTAAAATAACTAACAAAAATCCTATAGTTTATTATTCTTTAGCTCTAGCTCATCAAGGATTAGGAAATTTTGATAGGGCATGTGAGTATGCTGAAAAAACCCTAGATTTAAATCCCAATTTTACAAGAGCCGATCACTTGATTAGTCAATCTAGAAAATACCATACAGAAGATAATCATTATAAAAAAATGAAAAGTAAAATTAATGATATTGATATAAAAGATTTCGAAAAAATTGATCTTTTGTTTGCACTAGCAAAAGCTGAGGAAGATATAGGTAATATTAAAGATTCATTTAATTATTTTTTACAAGGTAACAAACTGAGAAAGAAAATAATTAAATATAATATTTCTGAAGAAATTAAATTATTACAAGATATTAAAGATAGATTTGATCAATTTAAAAATGATGATTTATTGAAAAATCAAGAAAATAACATGATTTTTATTTTGGGAATGCCTCGATCAGGTACTTCTTTGGTAGAGCAAATTGTGACTTCACATAGTCAAGTTTTTGGTGGAGGTGAGCTTCCAATTTTATCGAATATTATAAAAAAAAACTTTATCAATAACAATCAACTTATAAAAAATGAATTTTCATCAATAATCAATGACCCAAGTATAATTAGCCAAATGCAGATTGATTACAAAAATTTTATTAGTAATTTTAATCACACGGAGAAATATATAACAGATAAAGCACCACTTAATTACAGATGGATTGGGTTCATTAAAATTATCTTCCCAAACGCTAAAATAATTCACTGTAAAAGAGAACCAAAAAATAATTGTTTATCCATGTTTAAAAATTTATTCGAGGGAGGATTAAATTTTACTTACGATGAAATGGATTTAGTAAAATATTATAAGAAATATGAAGATTTAATGAGTTTTTGGAAGAAAAAATATGAAAATACAATTCTAGAGGTTAGGTATGAAAGTTTAATTAATAATAATGAAAAAGAAGTAAAAAAAATTATTAAATTTTGCAATCTTGAATGGGAAGATGGATGTCTTTCTTTTCATAAAAATAAAACTCCAATCAAAACAATGAGCACGGCACAAGCAAGACAACCTATTTATAAATCTTCGCTAAATAGTTTTGAAAAATTTAAAGATTATTTAAAATTTATTGAACAGAGTTTATAAAAAAAAAGCCCCGAATAATCGGGGCTTTTTTAAAAATAAATTTAATATTTATTAGAATGAGAATGAAAGAGCAATCTCTGTCATTTCATCGTTTGAACCTGTAGTTCCTGCATTGTCAGTAACTTCGTTTCTGTTACCAGCAATTTTCATAGAACCCATAGTGTATGCAACAGCGATACCTTCACCATTTTCAGTTACGTGAGCAGCACCTGCTTTCGCATATTCTATCTCTCTTTCACCGTAAGATACTGAAAGGTCATCGTTAATGTTTACAGCGATACCCCATGCATCAACTTCTTCAGTAGCTGAACCTTGTCCACCAAAATTAATTGTAGATTTTTGGTATCCAACAGTAGCCATACCGAAAGAGTAATTAGCAAAAGCTGTTAAGTGTCTGTCATCACTATCAACTCCACCTGCATTTGCTTGTTGACCTGCTTCAGCTTCACCGTAACCAGCTCCCCAAGAAAGGCCATCCACGCCCATCATGTCTCCAGATCCTGTAAGTGCAATATCCATTGCGCTTTGACCTGTACCAGATGATGCTCCGTCACCACTTTTAGTTCCAGAACCTCTTCTAGCAGCTATGTTAGCAGTTATTCCGCCGTATGTTTGTACATAGTTCCAAACCCCAGAGCTACCAGCAGCACCAACTAAACCGTTTGTTGCGCCTACAGCACCGTCTAAACCATCCCAGATTTCCTCAGCAGCTGTCGGTGTTTTATCATCGATAGTTGCAAGACCTGAACCTGAACCTTGGTCAAATGCTAATACACCCATGTCTCCCATGTCAATTGACAATCTAGCTGATGACATACCAGCAAATTGGTCAACTGAAGTCTGCATGTAAGATACAGTCATTCCATTAACATCACCAGAAGCAGTGAATGATAGGTTTGTTTTCATACCAAAAGGGTTACCTGTAGCCTCAGTGGTATCTTCAGAAGTATAAGTTAACAACGTAGCACCACTTACAGACATTTCAGCAGCATTTGCTGAAACAGCAGCAAGAGAACCAGCTAATGCTGTTAATCCTACTTTTTTTAAGTTATTCATAATTTACTCCTATAGTTTTATTGTTCATATATGAATGACTGTAAAATATTTGTAATTTACTAATTTTAAACAAATAAACATTGATTTAGTTAATATTATTGATATGTGTTGCTTTTTTATCACAGTAAATAAATACACCTTTCAATTGCTTAAATAAGCTATTATTAAGGTTATTTGATCATTTTTATGAAAAAACTATTATTTTTAACATTAATTTTAGCCGTTACAAGTTCCTGTGGAATTTATAAATACAGTGATGCTAGAAAAAATCCTGTTAATGCTAACGAACGTGTAAAAAAAAACATAGAAGAAGGAAGAGGGTTTAAATTAGGAGAAATTGGAAAAAGAGGTGGTGATTTTATGTTTGCCTCATCTAACCCAATGTGGAGAGCAACAATGCAAAAGTTAAGTTTCGCTCCCCTAGGTGTTGTTGATTATGGTGGAGGTATTATTGTAACCGATTGGTTTAGTGAAGATAATAGCAAGGAAGAAATTAAAATCGCAGTTAGATTTTTAACTAACGAAATTCGATCAGATGCAATTCAAGTAATTATACATAAAAAAAAATGTATTACTTTTAATGATTGTAAAATTACAAACATTGAAAACACGACTAATCAAGAAATTAAGTTTGCAATTTTAAAGCAAGCTGCAGAAATAGAAAAAAATGATCTTTCTAAAAAGAAAAACAAAGACGTAAAATTACCCAAGAACTTTTAAATTTAAACCAAATTTAGATGTCTGATTTAACAAGATATAATTTTAAAATAACAGAAGATAAATGGCAATCATATTGGGAAAAAAATAATTTTTTTAAAGTTGAAAATAATTCAAAAAAAAAAAAATTTTATTGCCTTGAGATGTTCCCTTATCCTTCTGGCAAAATACACATGGGACATGTAAGAAATTATACCATAGGAGATGTATTAGCACGTTTTAAATCTCTTTCAGGTTTTAATGTCTTACACCCTATGGGATGGGATTCATTTGGAATGCCAGCAGAAAATGCTGCAAAACAAAATAATATAAATCCAAAAAATTGGACTGAAGAAAATATAAAACTAATGAAAGACCAATTAAAGAAACTTGGTCTTTCTATTGATTGGGATAGAGAAATCTCTACATGCTCAACTGATTATTATAAACATCAACAAAAGATTTTTCTAGAATTGTACGATAAAGGTCTGGTTTTTAGAAAAGAAAGTTACGTAAACTGGGATCCAGTAGATAATACAGTTTTAGCAAATGAGCAAGTTATAGACGGAAAAGGATGGAGATCTGGGGCAATCGTACAAAGAAAAAAACTAAATCAATGGTTTTTTAAAATTTCCCAATTTTCTGATGTATTGCTTGAGGATTTAGACAATCTTAATGAATGGCCCGCAAAAGTCAAAACAATGCAAAAAAATTGGATTGGTAAATCATATGGCTGTGAGATCAACTTTAAAATAGAAGGTTCTAAAGAGATTAAAAATATTAGATGTTATACAACAAGACCAGATACATTATTTGGATTTTCTTTTTTAGCTGTATCAGTCGATCATCCTTTGTCAAAATACTACGAAAAAGATCGAGAATTTTTAAAATTTAAAGAAGAATGTTCTAAAACAGGAACTACTGAAGAGTCTATAGCTCATGCGGAAAAAATAGGTTTTAAAACAGAACTGCTTGCTGTTAATCCTTTAAATAAAAAGATCAAAGTTCCAGTATATTTTGCAAATTTTGTTTTGATGGATTATGGTTTTGGAGCGGTTTTTGGTTGTCCGGCCCATGACCAAAGAGACTTTGATTTTGCAAAAAAATATAAACTTAATGTAAAAACAGTAGTAAAACCTAAAGATCAAAATAACAATTTTGAAGCATCCAAAGAAGCCTATACAGGTCCTGGTATTTTGATAAATTCAGAATTTCTTAATGGCCTCTCTGCCCCAAATGAATCTATTGATGAAACAATTAAATTTTTAGAAAAAGAAAACATTGGAAAGAAAAAAACTAACTATAGACTTAAAGATTGGGGTATCTCCAGACAAAGATATTGGGGTTGTCCAATTCCAATTGCTTACGATGAAAATAATGAAATAGTGAAAATACCAATCGATGATCTACCTGTAAAATTACCTGATGATATAAATCTTAACACAAATGGAAATCCATTGGATAAGCATAAAGATTGGAAGTTTATTAAAATTAACGGGAAAAAATGTGTTAGAGAAACTGACACTCTAGATACTTTTGTTGATTCATCTTGGTATTTTTTAAGATTTTGTTCAGCAAGTAATTCTTCAGAGCCTTTTGATAAAAAGGATGTTGAGTATTGGATGCCTGTAGATCAGTACATCGGAGGTGTAGAACACGCGATTTTACACCTTTTATATTCAAGATTTTTTACAAGAGCAATTAATCTTGATAACAAAAAAATTAATATCACTGAACCGTTTAAAGGATTATTTACTCAAGGAATGGTTTGTCATGAAACTTATAAAGATAAAAATAATAACTGGGTTAGTCCTGAGGATATTTCTACTGATGATGGCAGAAGTTTTTACCTAAAAGGACAACCAGATAATCCAATTACTATTGGTCCTTCTGAGTCAATGTCAAAATCTAAAAAAAATACAATTGATCCAAACAGAATAATTGAAATTTATGGTGCTGACGCTGTTAGACTTTTTATATTATCTGATAGCCCTCCTGAAAAAGATATTCAGTGGTCTGAAAGTGGAATTACTTCCGCACACAAATTTATTCAAAAATTTTGGTTTTTAAGTAACCAAATTTTAGATCTCATTAAAAATGAAAAAACTATCGATAGCGAGGAAATAGAAATATTTACAAATCAAGCAATAGATAAAGTTAATTTTGCTTTAAACAAATTTAGATACAATGTCATAATTGCTGTTTTTCACGAAATTTATTCTTTTTATAAAAAAATTTTAGATAAAAATCAAAATAGTTCAAATCTTGAAATAAATTTTAAAAAAATATTAACAATTATGCTACCAGTGATCCCGCATTTATCTAGTGAGTGTTTAAAAAACTTTAAAATTGAAAATAAAATTGAGTGGCCATCAATAGACCATAAATATTTAAAGTCAGATAAAAGTGAAATCGTTATACAAGTAGATGGTAAAAAAAGAGGGATTATTTCAATTAAAAAGGGAGCTGATGAAAAATTTGTAACTGATAACATCAAAGAAATGAAATTAATTGACAAATATATAAAAGATAAAAAAATTTTTAAAACAATCTATGTTAAAGATAAAATAATTAATTTTATTATAAAATAATGAGAAAATTTTTAATTATATTTTTTATTCTACTAACTGGATGTGGTTATAAATCAATATATATAGGAAAAAATATCAATGATTTCAAATTTAAAAATATTACATTAATTGGTGACAGAAATATAAATAAAAAAATTACTACTGCTCTGAATTTTAAAGAAGATAAAAAAAATAATAATCTTAATGAAATAATAATTGAAAGCGCCAAAAATATTTTTGAAACTTCAAAAAATAATAAAGGTCAAATCGAAACTTATAAAACATCGATCACGCTTAATTTAGTTATTAAAAAAAATGATAACATTGTTAAAAAAAAACAATTTATAGAAGATTTCTCGTATAATAATAAAGATAATAAATTTGATTTAACAATTTACCAAAAAGAAGTTGAAAATAATATTACAAACAAAATTATTGAGGAAATAATTATATACTTAAGTTTATAAATGATTATTAAATTTTTTGAATTAAAAAAAAAAAACTTTAAATCTCAAAGATACTTTTTACTTTATGGCGCAAACAGAGGATTAAAAGAGGAAACTATTGAAAAAATTTTAAAGCCGCAATTATCAAAAAATGTAAGTTATTATGATGAGAATGAAATTCTCAATAATACAAATAATTTTTTTGAAAATATATCTAATAGATCCTTTTTCGAAAATGAGAAACTTATCATAATTCAAAGATCCACAGATAAAATAAAAGATTTAATTGACGAAATTATTGAGAGAAATATTGATGACTTAGCAATTATTTTAATTAGTGAGACACTGGAAAAAAAGTCAAAATTAAGAAATTATTTTGAGCGTAGTAAAAAAACTATATGCATACCTTTTTACGAAGACAATCTCCAAACCTTAAGTTTACTAGCTCAAAATTTTTTAAAAGAAAAGAAAATTTCTTTGTCGCAAGAAAATATAAATTTAATAGTCAATCGATCCAGAGGTGATAGAAACAATTTATATAATGAATTAAAAAAAATTGAGAGTTTCACAGCAAATAGAAAAAAGCTTGAAACAGGCGATATACTCAAATTAACAAATTTAAGTGAAAATTTTGATTTTTCAGAACTAATAGATAATGCACTTGCAAAAAATAAAAAAAAAACTTTATATATTCTTAACGAAAATAATTTATCTGTTGATGATACAATCTTAATTTTAAGAATTTTTTTAAACAAATTAAAAAGATTATTAAAAATACAGTCTGAAATAAAGTCTACAAATAATATTGAGGAGGTTATGACTAATTACAAACCTCCAATTTTTTGGAAAGAAAAAGAAATAGTAAAACAACAAATTAAAATTTGGAGCTATGAAGAAATTCAAAAATTACTAACTAAAATATACAATATTGAAATGTTAACGAAGAAAAACCCATCTATTTCTATGAATATCGTTACTGACTTTATATTAGAACAAGCAGCTTAGATTTAATAATTAGACTTAATAATATCAATAATTTTATTCAATTGATCAATATCATGGTAAGAGAAAGTTATAGATCCTTTATTCCTTTTATTATTCTTTATAGAGACGGCTAAACCAATTTTATCGGAAACTGACCTTTCAAGGCTTTGTATATTAGGGTCAATTGATGTGGAAAAAGAACCCTTTTTCTTTTTAAAAATTTTGACAAAATTTTCAGACTGACGAACCGAGAGTTTTTTCTCAATAATTTTATTAGCAATAAATTCGGCATTATCCAAACCAACTAATATCTTTGCATGTCCTGCACTAATTTTTTTTTCCTCAATATATTGCAGTACAGAGTTAGGAAGAGTAAGTAACCTTAAAGTGTTGGTTATATAACTTCTACTTTTACCAATAAATTTAGATACCTTTTCCTGATCATATGAAAATTCATCTATCAACCTTTTGTATCCTTGTGCTTCTTCAAGAGGGTTTAAATCATGTCTTTGGACGTTTTCTACAATGGCAAATTCTAAAGATTTTAAGTCATCAGCTTCTGTGACAACTACAGGAATGTCATGCAGTCCCGCCTTTCTAGCCGCTAACCATCTTCTTTCACCTGCAATAATCTCGTATTTAGCATCATCACTATTTGATTTCCTAACTATTATTGGCTGAATAACTCCTCTTTCTTTAATCGAGTTACTTAAATCTTCTAAATTATTTTCATCAAAATTTTTTCTTGGTTGATATTTATTTGGAATAATTTCACTTAAGTTTAATTTGTTAGT
>CACKZI010000021.1 GCA_902604605.1 uncultured Pelagibacteraceae bacterium
AATCAAACTTATAAGATCAAGATATATGAAAATTTGCTAGATGGATCAGAGCATTTTGCTTTGGTAAAAGGGAATATCAAAAAAGGTACTATTCCAAGAGTAAGAGTTATTTCCTCTAATGTAGTACATAATTATTTGATTAATCAAGAGTTACCTAATTCATTTAATAAGACTTTAAATTACTTTAAAAAATTCAATAATTGCATCTTGGTTTTTATTAAAGACACAAATCTTAAGTCAGTCACTCAAACCCTTAAAGATTATAAGAATAAAGATTTTTATAAAAAAGGTAATGACAAATTAATAAGAAATTATGGGATAGGAGCTCAAATAATTAAAGATTTAAAAATTAAAAAAATGATATTAATCACAAAATCACCAAAAAAGGTTATTGGTTTAGAGGGTTATGATATAAAGATAACTAAACAAGAGTTAATTTGATGAATAAAAATTTATTAATAGTAAATGCTAATTATTATAAGGATATATCTAGTGGTTTATTAAAAAGTGCCAAAAATTTATTGCCTAAAAATTCAAAAGTTAAAATTATAAATGTTCCAGGAGTATTTGAAATTCCGGTTACAATCTCAAGAAATATAAAAAAATTTGATGGGTTTATTGCACTTGGTTGTGTAATAAAAGGTCAAACTCCACATTTTGATTTTATTTCACAAGCGTCAACCCAAGCAATTATGAAATTATCAATTGATTCAAAAAAACCTATTGGAAATGGAATTATTACTTGTTTAAATATGAAACAGGCGATTGCTAGGAAGAAAAAAGGTGCAGAGGCAGTCAATGCCATTTTATCGGTTTTATCACAAAAATGAAAGCCACCTTTAGTCCTAAAAACAATCCTAGAGTGATAATTATTCAAAAATTATATGGAAAATTTTTTAATAATGAAGAACAACTTACTTTTCCTAAACATAGATTTAAAAAATTTATAAAAGATATTGTTTCGGGAACTATTGAAAGAAATGATTTGATTTTAGAAGAATTAGATAAAAATTTAGGTGACGAATTTTCATTAAATAATTTAGATAAGTTATTTCAAATAATTCTAAAATCTGCCACATATGAAATTTTATATAAACCCAACTTATCAATAAAAATTATAATTAAAGAATATCTAAATGCTTCAAATTTTTTTTTAGATGATAGACAAACTAAATATTTAAATGTTTTGTTGGATAATATTGGAAAAAAGTTAAGATCTTCTAATGCATGAATTTCAATTAATAAATAAATATTTTTTAAAATTATCTAATACAAATAAAAGTTCACTGAATTTAAATGATGATGTATTTTTTGATAAATCAAGAAAATTAATAATTTCTGTAGATACTTATGTAGAGGGTGTGCATTTTGTAAATTTTAAAAAACCAGATCTTGTAATCAAAAAAATAATTAGATCCTCAATTTCCGATATTATTTGCAAAGGTGTAAAACCAAAATATTATTTTATATCAGGATCAGGTAATAAAAAATCATTTTCATCTTTTAATTTAAAAAAAATTTCAAAATCATTAAAACAAGAACAAAATAAATACAATATTTCTCTGTGTGGTGGAGATACAGTTTTTTCAAATAAATTGAGCTTTACCATAATTTCAGTTGGCTTTTCACCAAAAATATTATTTAGAAATAATGCAAAATTAAATGATGATATTTATGTTACTGGAAATTTAGGTGACAGCTATGCAGGTTTGAATATTTTAAAAAAAAAAATTAATACAAATTTTTCCTTAAAGAAATATTTTGAAAATAAGTATTATCTTCCAACCTTATATTTAAAATTAACTAGTAAATTATTATCTTTTGCTAATACATCTATAGATATATCTGATGGTTTATTTGCTGATTTAGAAAAACTTATAAATAAACAAAAGCTTTCTTTTAAGTTAAATTTAAATAATGTTCCAATATCTAAAAATCTCAATAAATTACTCATCCAAAAAAAATTAGATAAAATATCATTTATTTCTAAAGGTGATGACTACCAAATATTATTTACTGCTAATTCATCTAAATCTAGAATCATTAATAAAACTGCTAAATCTTTAGGAATTAAAATTTCTAAAATAGGAAAAATTTGTTCTAGTCTTCAAAAATCCCAATTTATTGATAAAAAAGGGAATAAAATTGCCATTAAAGATAAAGGTTATTCTCATCAATTTTAAAACTTAATTATTGCCTTTTATACCTTTTTTTGTATTGTCCGGATTTTAATAACTAACAACCAACAACTTAATTAAGGTCAATATGAACTCAACTGTCGAAACCATACTATTATACACTATAGCTGCCGGATTATTATCTATCGTTTATGGATATTTTACTGGAAAAAATATTTTAAGTTCAAGCGCAGGTAATTCTAAAATGCAAGAAATTGCATCTGCAATTCAAATTGGTGCTAAAGCTTATTTAGCTAGACAATATAAGACAATAGCAATTGTTGGTGTCGTTGTTTTAGTTATTGTAAGTATAGCTTTTAGTCCTCTTGTTGGTTTAGGATATCTTATTGGTGCGACATTGTCTGGTATAGCTGGCTATGTAGGTATGTTAGTTTCTGTAGAAGCAAATGTAAGAACAGCTGAAGCTTCTAGAAAAGGTTTAGCAAGCGGTCTTTCAGTTGCTTTTAAGTCAGGTGCTGTAACTGGTATGTTGGTTGCTGGTTTAGCTTTATTATCAATCGCTGTTTATTACTATATATTGTTAAAATATAATATTGACGAAAGAGAAATCGTTAATGCATTAGTTGCTTTAGGATTTGGTGCTTCTTTAATTTCAATTTTTGCAAGATTAGGTGGGGGAATATTTACTAAAGGAGCAGATGTAGGTGCTGATTTAGTTGGTAAAGTTGAAGCCGGTATACCTGAAGATGATCCAAGAAATCCAGCAGTTATTGCAGATAACGTTGGTGATAACGTCGGTGATTGTGCTGGTATGGCTGCTGATCTATTTGAAACTTATGCAGTTACTATAGTTGCAACAATGGTTTTATCTTCAATATTTTTTCCAGGCGACATGTCTATGATGATTTATCCTTTAACAATAGGTGGTGCTTGTATCTTAACATCAATTCTTGGAACTTTTTTTGTTAAACTTGGTAAAAGTAAAAATGTGATGAATGCTCTTTATAAAGGATTTGTAGTTTCCGCTATTTCTTCATTGGCAATACTTTATCCAGTTACTGATTATGTCTTAGGATTAGAAAATACTTACAATTTAAATAATAAATCATTCTCTGGTATGAGTTTATACTATTGTGGGATTATTGGATTAATTATAACAGGCTTATTAATATGGGTTACAGAATATTATACAGGAACAAATTATAGACCAGTGAGAAGCGTTGCTAGTTCTTCTACAACAGGTCATGGAACAAACGTTATTCAAGGTTTAGCAATATCATTGGAAGCTACTGCTATACCCGCTTTAATTATTGTTGCTGGAATTTTATTTACTAATCACATAGCTGGTCTTTATGGTATTGCGATTGCTGTTACAACTATGCTTGCATTAGCTGGTATGGTTGTTGCTCTTGATGCATATGGCCCTGTAACAGACAATGCCGGTGGTATAGCTGAGATGTCTAAGTTACCTAATAACGTGAGAAAAACAACTGATGCATTAGATGCTGTTGGAAATACAACAAAAGCAGTAACTAAAGGTTATGCAATAGGATCTGCAGGTTTAGGTGCTCTAGTTTTATTTGCTGCTTATACTGAGGATATAAAACATTTTTCAAAAGTGGCTGGTTCAAAATTAGAAGGTATTGTTGTAACATTTGATTTATCAAATCCATATGTTGTTGTTGGATTGTTAATTGGTGGAATGTTGCCATATTTGTTTGGATCTATGGGTATGCAAGCAGTTGGTAGAGCAGGTGGTGCTGTTGTAATTGAAGTAAGAAGACAATTCAAAAAATTTCCCGGGATAATGAAAAGAAAACAAAAACCAGATTATGCAAAATTAGTAGATTTGTTAACTGTGGCAGCAATTAAAGAAATGATTATTCCTTCTCTATTGCCCGTTTTGTCACCAATAATTTTGTATTTTGTAATTTTTTCTATAGGCGGTCAAGTAGCTGCATTGGCTTCTGTTGGAGCTATGTTGTTAGGTGTAATTATAACAGGTTTATTTGTTGCAGTCTCAATGACAGCCGGTGGTGGTGCTTGGGATAATGCAAAAAAATATATTGAAGATGGAAACCATGGTGGAAAAGGTTCAGAAGCTCACAAGGCTGCTGTAACAGGTGACACAGTTGGTGACCCATACAAAGACACAGCTGGTCCAGCAGTCAATCCAATGATAAAGATAACTAATATTGTTGCTTTATTGTTGTTAGCTGTGATAGCTGGTTAATTTTTTTGTCTTTTTTTACCTAAAGGATCATCAATTTTTTGCCTTAAAGAGTATAAGAAATTATAAACAAATGATTTTTTCGAATAATTAATATTTGTAGCAGTTTCATCAAACTTAATATCCCTCATGTCATTTTTATTGAAAAATTTTTTACTAACTAATAAACCTTGGTTACTGATCTCTAAAACAAGGACATTATTTATTATTAATTCTTTTTTCCCCAGTTTTCTAAGTTTTGAACTACTTGTTTTTCTTTCAATATAAATATAAATATCATTATCAAATTTACTTTTTGTTGAAGGAGGGCCTATTATTTTAATAATATCGTTTTTATTTGAATAATTAATCTTTAATTTTGATTGTTTTTTATCTAAATTATGTACACCATGATGATGAACTACTTTATTTAATGAACAGTTTGAAAGTAAAATAACTACAAATGATATTAAAATATATTTATTCATGAATACTAATTATATAGAACTTTATAACAATTTCATTAAACTAACTACAGATAAAAAATTATATAAAAATTTAGACAAACAAGACATTTTCTCTGATAGATTAATTTTATTTTTAGTTCATTTTGCTTTTTTTCTTGTAGCATTTAAGAATAAAAAAAATACCTCAATTCTTCAAGAAATATATGATTTTATATTCAGACAACTAGAATTAAGTATTCGAGAAATTGGTTATGGAGATCAATCAATAAATAAAAAAATGAAAGATTATATTAATACATTTCATTCATTAATCTCAGAAATTCATTTTTGGGATGATTTGAGTAAAATTGATAAAGAAAAAAAAATTTCTTTTTTTTTAACTAATTTTACTCAAAATGAGCATTTAGTTGATTATTTTGATATCTTTTATCAGAATTTAAAAAAAAAAACTTTGAATTCTTATCTAAACAGTGTAATAGAAACCAATTATGGCAGTACCAAAACGTAAACAGACACCTTCGAGAACAGGTATGAGACGAGCTCAAAATATGAAATTTAACTCGAAGAATATTATTGAAGATAAAAAATCAGGTGAATATAGGCTTTCGCATCATTTAGATTTAAAAACTGGTTTTTATAAAGGTAGACAAGTTTTAGACCCAAAAGAATAATTTAACCTATTGAATAATGCAGGATCTTATAAAAATTGCAGTTGATGCAATGGGCGGTGACGGTTCCCCTAAAAAAATAATAGATGGTTTATTATACAATCATAAAAATAATAAGGAAAATTTTTTTAAGATATTTGGAAAAAAAAATGAAATTGAAAAATATTTAAATAATAAAATTGATAAAATTTTTTATGATATAGTGGACACTTCAGATATTGTTAAAAGTACAGATAGTCCACTTGAAGCTGCAAAAAGAGGAAAAAATACAAGTATGTGGCTAGCTATAGAAAGCGTAAAAAAAAAAGAAACAGATATAGTTATTTCAGCTGGTAATACAGGGGCTTTATTAGTTATAGCAAAATTAAATCTCAAAATGATTGAAGATATAGATAAGCCAGCCCTTTCGGCGTTATGGCCTAATAAAAAAGGTATGAGTGTTGTTTTAGATTTGGGTGCAAATATAGAATGTAGCTCAAAAAACCTACATGATTTTTCTATAATGGGCGCTTCGCTTTATAAATCATTATATCCAAACGAAGTACCGAAGGTTGCTTTGTTGAATATAGGTTCTGAAGAATTAAAAGGTAATGAAATTATAAAAGAAACATTTCAAATCATGAATGAAAAAAAATCAAATAATTTTAATTTTGAAGGTTATATAGAAGGAAATGAATTAATGAATGGTGAAGTTAACGTTATTGTTTCAGACGGATTTACAGGAAACGTAGCTTTAAAAACTGCAGAAGGAACAGCTAATTTTATCACGGATGAACTAAAAAATGCTTTGACTGGATCAATTTTGGGAAAAATATCTGCTTTTTTAAATATCCAAAATCTAAGAAAATTTAAAAAACGTTTGGATCCCAGATTGTATAATGGTGCAATTTTTATTGGATTAGATTCTCCAGTTGTAAAAAGTCATGGAGGTACTGATTATATTGGTTTTTCTAATTCTTTAGATGTTTGTAATAGAATTATTAAAGGCAATTTGATAGATAAAATAAAAGATAATATCTAATAAATGAGAATTAATTTAACTAAAAAAGATTTAGTTAATCTTGTGTACATGCAAGTTGGATTTTCTAAACAAGTTTCAGAAAATATAATTGATGAATTCTTTTCTTTAATTATTTCTAATTTAGAAAATGAAGGTAAAATAAAAATATCAAAATTTGGAACATTTACAATTAGATTAAAAAAATCGAGAATTGGAAGAAATCCAAAAACTAAAGAAGAAAAAAAAATATCTAAACGCAATGTGGTTTTGTTTAAACCGGCAAAAGAATTTAAAGAATATATTAATTCCAAAAATAATGAATAAATTAATTAATGCTTATAAGACTATTGGTGAGGTTGCAAAAATATTGGATCTGAAATCAAAAAAAATCGGATCAATTAAACCTCATACAATTAGATATTGGGAAAAAGAATTCAAACAAATTAAACCTAAAATTTTAAATGGAAATAGAAGATATTATGATAAAAAAAACATTGATTTGTTAAAAAAAGTTCATTTTTTATTAAAAGAACAAGGCATGACAATTAATGGTGTAAAAAAATTGTTGAGTTATAAAGAACCATTAAAACTTGACGAAACTTTAAATAAATCTATAAGAGCAGATATTTTAAAAAATAAATTAGAAAATATTTCTAAATTAGTTAAAAATTTAAAAAATATAAAATAATATGGCAAAAAAAACTCATGTTAAAGTAAGATTGGTCCCTGAAAGTAAACCAGATAGCGCCTTTTTTTATTATGTAAAAAAAACCTGCAGGTGGTGAAAAAGCTAAAATTAAATTAAAAGCAAAAAAATATAATCCTTCAACTAGAAAACACGAAATTTTTATTGAAAAAAAACTTCCTCCTCATAGTAAATAATTATTTTTTTTTAAAATTTTTCTTTTCAAATTCTATATAAGACCAAATCATGCTTTTCCAAATTCGATTAGTAATTTTTGGATCAATATTATTCTTTAAGGATTTTTTTCTTATATTTTTTAAAATTATCTTAATTCTATTTCTATCAATTATTTGATTTTTTTTTTCTTTAAGAGCTAAAACCTTTTTAACTAAATTTGTTCTTGTTTTAATTAACTTTATTAAAGAATTATCTAATCTATCTAATTCATGTCTAATTTTATTAAGTTTTTTTCTTTTTAATGGCGACATTTATATATTTGGATATTTGAAAAATTATTATATTTATCCGAATATGTATACATTAAATCCTAAAATTAATAATCAATTATCAACTTGGTTGATCATGATGTTTTGGATTATATCAATTATGATAGTTGTTGGTGGCTTGACAAGACTTACAGACTCTGGATTATCTATAACAAAATGGCAATTATTTTCAGGTTTCTTACCACCCTTAAATAAAGCTGACTGGCTAAATTATTTTAATCTTTATAAACAAATTCCAGAATTTAAATTACAAAATTATGATATGAGCTTACATGAATTTAAAATAATTTTTTGGTGGGAATGGTCTCATCGTTTTCTTGGAAGACTAATTGGTCTTGGATTTTTAATTCCATTAATATATTTTTCATTTAAAGTTGAATTTTCAAAATTAATTAATTTTTATATAATTTTTTTTCTAATTTGTTTTCAAGGTTTTGTAGGTTGGTATATGGTCAGCAGTGGTTTAGTTGAGAGGGTAGACGTAAGCCATTTTAGACTTTCTTTTCATTTAGTAATCGCTTTTTTAATTCTATCACTTATTTTTTGGAACTATTTAAAGATCAAAATAAACAATAAAATTTCAAATAAGATAGTTCCAATTATTCCTTTTTTATTTTTAATTCTTGTTTTTTCACAAATTTCAGTAGGAGCTTTTGTTTCAGGAATGGATGCTGGTAAAATTTATAATTCTTGGCCGTTTATGGGTAATTCATATTTTCCTGATGATAATAATTTTGTAAATCTATTTAAACTATCTGCTTTTAGTGATCCATCTTTAGTCCAATTTATGCATAGAAATTTAGCTTATATTATTGGAATTTTTTA
Organism: uncultured Pelagibacteraceae bacterium; assembly: GCA_902604605.1. Lineage (GTDB taxonomy): Bacteria > Pseudomonadota > Alphaproteobacteria > Pelagibacterales > Pelagibacteraceae > Pelagibacter. Next base: position 8,499 of record CACKZI010000021.1, read on the forward strand.
TATGTTCATACTTTATAGTATATATAAAAATAAAATACATGAATTGTACTGGTCAATTAATATTTTAGGTTTATTTATAACTTTACAAATTATTTTAGGAATATTTACAATTATATATGGTGCACAGATTTATATTGCTTCTATGCACCAAGTATGTTCAATTTTTTTAGTAAGTTCTAGTATTTATTTTTTTTATATAAATACAAAGTCTAACTAACAGCTTTTAATTTTCCTTTTGAAGATTTATTTAAAGCTTGATCTAAGTCTTCTATTATATCATCAATATGTTCCAAACCTATGCACAATCTAACATAACTTTGTGTAACTCCTGATGCTGCTAATTCTTTCTCATTTAATTGACTGTGTGTTGTACTAGCAGGGTGAATAGCTAAACTTCTAGCATCACCAATATTTGCTACATGATAAAACATCTTCAAAGACTCTATGAATCTTTTTCCAGCTTCAATTCCACCTTTTAATTCGATACCGACCATAGGTCCATTGCCACCTTTGAGATATCTTTGAGCTCTTTCAGCAATTGGTTTATCATGTTCTGTAGAATAAATAACTTTAGTTACTTCTTTGTGTTTCTTAAGAAAGCTAACTACATATTCAGCATTTGCGCAATGTTGTTTCATTCTTAATGCTACCGTTTCAAGACCCTGAATAATAGCAAAGGCATTGTCGGGCGAACAAGCTGAACCTAAGTCTCTTAATAAACAAACCCTAGCTCTCACTGCAAATGGAATATTAGCCCCTGTAAGTTCAGGTACAACTTTACCCCAAACAGCGCCGTTATAACTAGCATCTGGTTCATTAAATAGTGGTTGTCTTTTAGGATCTGCTGTCCAGTCAAAATTACCACTATCAACTATACTTCCTGCGATCGCAGTACCGTGCCCTCCAATATATTTTGTAAGAGAATGTATGACTATAGCAGCCCCATGTTCAATAGGGTTACATATTACAGGAGCAGCAGTGTTGTCCATTATAAGAGGTATGTTGTATTTTCGTCCTATATCAGAAACTTCTTTAATTGGAAATACGCGTAAATAAGGATTAGGTAAAGTCTCACCATAAAAAGCTCTTGTTTTATCATCTATTTTTTTTTCAAAGTTTTTTGGATCTTTTGGATCTGCATATCTAATCTCAATACCAAGTTTGCTTAAGGTATGAGTGAATAAAGATACAGTTCCTCCATAAAGATCTGTTGAACTAACAATATTATCCCCAGCCTGAGCAACATTTAATACTGAAAATAATGAAGCAGTTTGTCCAGATGATACAGTTAAACAAGCTAAACCTCCTTCTAATGCTGCAATTCTTTTTTCCAACACATCATTAGTAGGGTTCATTATTCTCGTGTAGATGTTACCAAACTCTTTTAAAGCGAATAAATTGGCTGCATGCTCTACACTATTGAATTGATAAGATGTAGTTCTGTATATTGGAACTGCCACCGCATTAGTTGCTGGATCACTTCTGTAATCTCCACCATGTATAGCTATGGTTTCTGGATTTTTTCTTTTTTTAGTCATTTCACTCCTTTTTTAGTGCTTTAACATAATGTAAGGCGCACAATATAGTTCAAATACCTGCCGATTATGTGTGAAAAATTCCATTTTAGCAGCTTGAGCCCGCAATAGGAAGAAATCGGCAATTACATTTTTAACAAAAAAGTTCCTTTTTTACAAGAAAAATATCAATTTGACTTTATAACCAATATTAGTATTAATCCTCGCACAATGACTAAATTTGTTAAAAAAGATCAAATAAACTCATCATGGTATGAAATAGACGCAAAAAATGCTGTTGTCGGTAGATTAGCTTCAGTAATATCTAAAATTATCAGAGGTAAAAATAAAGCTAATTATACTCCACATATGGATAATGGTGATTTTGTAATTGTTAAAAATATTGAGCAAATAAAATTTACTGGTAAAAAATTTCAGAATAAAAAATATTACAGGCACACTGGTTATCCTGGAGGGATTAAAGTCACTACACCAGAAAAACTTAAAGAAAACAAACCTGGTGAAATTTTAAAACAAGCAGTTAAACGTATGATGCCTGGTGGAGTTTTGGGAAAAAAACAACTTACAAAATTAAAAATTTATCAAGGTTCTGATCATCCTCATACTGCTCAAAATCCTAAAGTTATTGAATTAAGTAAATTAAACACTAAAAATATTGTAAGAAATTAGATGGAAAATACTCAAACAAATTCTAAATTATCAAAATTAAAATTAGATTTTAAAGATAGTAAATATGCTACAGGTAGAAGAAAAACTTCAATTGCAAAAATATGGTTGAAAAAGGGTTCAGGCAAAATTTATGTAAATGGTAAATTATTTAGTGATTATTTTGCTAATGATAATCATAAAATGCAAGTTACAAGACCATTCGATATTATAAATCAACCAACTTCTTATGATGTAAGATGTACAGTCAAGGGTGGAGGACCAACTGGTCAAGCTGGTGCCATGGTTCATGGTATATCAAAAGCTCTGGTAATGTTTGATGAGAATTTAAAATCAACACTTAAATCTGAAAAATTAACCACTAGAGACTCTAGAGCGGTTGAGAGAAAAAAACCTGGAAGAAGAAAAGCAAGAAGAAGCTTTCAGTTCTCTAAAAGATAATTTTCTTTTAATTTTAAACTGTTATAATAAAAAATGCTTAAGCTAAATGTTTTAATTGCGGGATCAACTGGATATATTGGCATCCAATTAGTTAAATTACTAATTAAACACAAATATATAAATATTAAATATTTGTGTGGTAACTCTTCTGTTGGTAAAAAAATTTCTTTTTATGATAAATCATTATCAAAAAATCAATTACCCAAAATTACAAAATTTAATAAAAAATTTTTAGATAATGTTGATATAATTTTTACTGCATTACCAAATGGTGAGGCTCAAGAAATATCTAATAATCTTTTAAAAAGAAATACTTTAATTGACTTAGCAGCAGATTTTAGACTAGATGATAGTAATAAGTATTTGAAATGGTATAAGTTAAAACACAAGTCAATTAAAAATATTAATAAAAGTATTTATGCTTTACCAGAAATAGTTGGTAAAAAAGTAAAGGAATATAATATTTTGGGATGTCCAGGATGTTATCCAACATCTATACTTTTACCGTTAATTCCTTTAATTAAAACAAAAATGATTAAATCTAACAATATAGTTATTGACTCAAAATCAGGATATTCTGGAGCTGGAAGAGGTGTTCACAAAAAATATGCAAATAAAAATTTATATGAATCATTAAGCGCTTACGGAATTGGTTTACATAGGCATAATAGTGAAATAGAACAAGAACTTAAAAAAAATTCAAAAAACAAGATTGATTTTATTTTTACACCTCATTTATCTCCAATGTTTAGAGGTATATTAAGCACTCTATATATAGAATTAAAACTTGGGTTTACAATTAATAAAGCTCATAAAATGCTAAAAAAATTTTATAAAAAAGATAGATTTATTAAAATCTTAAATATAGATTCTTTAGTTAGCACTAACGATGTTATTAATACAAATTATTGTAATATTTCATTGTGTAGAACTAGAGATAAAAGTAAAATTATAGTTTTGTCTGCAATTGATAACTTAATTAAAGGTGGGGCAGGTCAAGCAATACAAAATATGAATATGAAATTTAACTTTAACAAATATGAAGGTTTAAATTGAAAAAAATCTGTTTATTTATATTTATTTTATTTTCAGCTTGCTCAACAAATAATGTTGAGAATAGTGTAGATAATAATATAGAATTTTCTGAGAAAATGAGTATGGACGAATTTAAAGTTAAGCTTAAAGTTTATTCAAAGAAAAGTGAGTATCCTAATATAGACAATTAATATGAACAATGTATCCAACATAGCTATTATTGGACTAGGTCAAATTGGTTTATATTTATACAACGAAATAATTAATAAAAAAAAAGAAATAGAAGTTAAAACTGGAAAAAAAATTAAGATAGTTGCCATATCAGCAAAAAACAAAAATAAAAAAAGAAAATTTAAAATTGATAAGAAAATTTTCTACAGTAATCCGTTAAGAATAATTAAAGAAAAAAAAAATAGATATTTTATTTGAATGTATTGGTTTGGGTGGTGGTATATCTAAAAAAATTGTTGAAAAAGCCTTAAAAAATAAAATTAATGTTATTACACCAAATAAAGCATTAATTGCTAAATATGGAGATTATTTATCAAAATTAGCTGAAAAAAATAATGTAAATCTTGAATTCGAAGCATCAGTGGCGGGTGGTATTCCTATTTTAAGAACAATCAAAGATGGTGTTGCCACAAATAGAATAAAAAAAGTTTATGGAATATTAAATGGGACAACAAATTATATTCTATCAGAAATGGAAAAAACTGATGACAATTTTAATAATGTTTTAATAAAAGCCCAAAAATTAGGTTATGCAGAACCAGGAAATTCAAAATTTGATCTAAATGGTTTTGATGCATTTGCTAAAGTTAGAATTTTATCAGCCTTGGCATTTAATAATAAAATTTCAAAACATAAATGTATTATGGAAGGAATAGAAAATATTAATTTAAAAGATATTAAAATTGCAAGTCAATTAAATCTAAGAATTAAGCTTCTTGGAATTTCTGAAATAATTAACAATCAATTATTTGAAACAGTCCACCCATGTTTAGTTCATAAAAATACATACATAGGAAATGTTAATGGTGTTATGAATGCAGTTATTTTAGAAGGAAAGCCAATAGGTGAAAGTGTACTTCAAGGTGAGGGGGCAGGCCCCGGACCTACTTCTTCATCTCTGTTATCAGATTTACTTTCTATATTGCGTGGAAATGTCAGACATCCATTTGGAATTGCTTTTAAAGATAGAAAAACAATGAAACCTTATGACAATAATAAATATACGAACTCTCTATATTTAAGATTTGAAGTTAAAGATAAACCGGGTGTTCTATCTTCTATTACAAATAGACTTGCTAAATTTAAAATTTCTATAAAGAGGATTATCCAAACACCTGATAAAAAGAATAAAAAAGCAACTATAGTAATAATTACACACAAAACGAACGAGTCTAATGCAAAGAACTCTTTATCCATATTTAAAAAGAATAAGAATATTATTAAATTTCCAACTTTAATAAGACTATACAGTTAATTTAGATTATAATTTTATGACAAATATACCAATAGTTTGTTATTTATTTACAGCGTTTGATGAAATTTCATCTTTTTCAAATTTTTTAAATAATTACACAAAATATAATTCAGGTATGAAACATAAATTAATAATTTGTTTTAAATTATTAGAAGAATCAAATTTAGAAATTTTAAGAAATAAATTAAATAATATTGATTATGAGGAATTTATTGATCCAGTAACTAAAAATGATTATGATTTTGGGAGTTATAAGCGAATTTCAGCAAAATTTGCTGAAAATGATATATTATTTTTTAATTCTCATTCATATCCAGTTTGTAATGATTGGCTCAAAAAGCTAATGAACTATAAGGTTGATAATAGTTTAATAGGAACGTCAGGATCTTTTGAAAGTTTAAGAGAATCAATCAAATTAAAAAAGGTATATAAATTTTTTTCTTATCTTTTAAAAAAAATTATTTATAGAGTTTATTTTGATGATTTTCCTAATCCCCATATAAGAACTTCTTGTTTTTTAATAAAAGGAAAGGATTTTTATGATTTTATTAAGAATAAAAAGATTAATAACAAAATGGATACTTGGAAAATTGAAAGTGGTAAAAAAAGCTTAACAAATTATTTTAAAAATATGAATTATCATATTTATATTATCAATTCCGATGGGAAAAAATTTACTGAAAAAGAATGGATGCACAGTGAAACTTATTGTTATTCTAAACAATTAAGATCAATAATTTCCGATAAACACTCTAGAAAGTACCTTTTGCTATCTGAAAAAGATAA
>CACKZI010000022.1 GCA_902604605.1 uncultured Pelagibacteraceae bacterium
GTTCAGGTATATGGGTAGCCCTTAGTATGATCGGCGTATCAGCTATTGGAATGATGCTATTTACATCAAGGCCAGTAGGCGATGCTATGGCAACAACGATTTGGGGGACATCATCTTCATGGACTTTGACTGCTTTACCGCTTTTTGTTTGGATGGGAGAAATTTTATTTAGAACAAAATTATCTGAAAATTTATTCAAAGGACTTTCACCATGGATGCAAAAATTACCAGGAGGATTAATACATGTTAATGTTGTTGGATGTGCTTTATTTGCAGCAATATCAGGCTCTTCTGCAGCAACTGTTGCAACAGTTGGTAAAATGTCAATTCCAGAATTAAGAAAAAGAAATTACCCAGAAAAAATTTTACTAGGTAGTTTGGCTGGATCTGGGACATTAGGTCTATTAATTCCACCATCAATTATTTTGATTATTTATGGAGTTACAGTTCAAGAGTCTATAGCAAAATTATTTATAGCTGGAATTATTCCAGGGATAATGATTGCATTAATATTTATGTTTTATGTAATAATTTGGTCGTTAATGAATAAGAAAGATATGCCAAAAATTCTTGAGGAATATTCATTTCTAGAAAAAGTAAAAAGATCTAAACAACTTTTACCGGTTATTATATTAATTTTGGGAGTAATTGGATCAATCTATACAGGTATAGCTACAGCCACAGAAGCAGCATCTTTAGGAGTAGTGGGTGCTTTAATTTTATCTTATTTTCAAAAAAGTTTAAATCTTGAAACATTTAAATCCTCTTTACTTGGAGCAACTAAAACTTCCTGTATGATTGCTTTTATTTTAGCAGGTTCTACATTTTTGTCTTTGGCAATGGGTTTTACAGGATTGCCAAGAAATTTAGCATTATGGATACAAAATATGAATCTATCACCATATGTTTTAATTTTTGTTTTAATGATTTTTTATATCATCCTAGGAATGTTCTTAGATGGGATTTCAGCAGTTGTTTTAACAATGGCAATCATTGAACCTATGATAAGACAAGCAGGTTTTGACATGATTTGGTTTGGTATTTTTTTAGTTATAGTTGTTGAGATGGCACAGATTACGCCACCTGTTGGTTTTAATCTATTTGTTCTACAAGGTATGGCGAATAAAGATATGGGCTATATTGCAAAAAGTGCATTCCCTCTTTTTTTATTAATGGTTTTAGCGGTTATTTTAGTAGTAATTTTTCCTGAAATAGCCTTATGGATGCCTGAACAAATGGTTAAAAATTTAAATTAATTTTTATTATTATCTAAAAAACTTTTCAGATTTAAATATTCTTCACAATCACAGTCTTTAAGAACTTTAAGTCTTTCAAGAGCAAGATCAATTCTGTTTGTTGAGACATAAAGATTACCAAGATATTGATTTAGACCAGTATGGTTAGGGTTTATTTCTAATCCCATTAGATAATAAATTTCAGCCATCATTAAATCATTAACTTTAGAGTATGAAATTCCTAAATAATTTAAAATATCAGGATTATTAGGCTCTTCTTCATGAGCAAGTACAAAATAATTTATAGCATCATTAAATCGTTTTTTTGATTTATTCTTTTTATCTTTTTTATAAAGCTTTTCTGCTTGATTAATTGCATCTATACCTTTTTTATAATTACTATTTTTTATATTAAAAAAAGATAAATCATCACGTGCACCCTTAAAATCTGCAGCATTTACAAACTGAGAAAATATAAGATATAAGATTAAGACTATTAAAGATTTCACAATTATATTAAAATTTAATATATTAAATATAACTAGTATTTAGAAACTTTTTTTCCAGCAATAATATCTTCTAATTCTTTGTATTCTTTACAATTACAACCTTTTAGCACTTCAAGTCTTTCAATAGCAAGGTTATGACGATTGGTGACCACGTAAAGTTCTCCAAGGTATTCATTAATTCCAACATGATCTGGTTTTAAAGCTAAGCCTTCAAGATAGTATTTTTCAGCCACCTCATAATCTCCAAGTTTTCTAGATGTAAATCCAAGATAATTTAGTGTATTAGCATCGTTTGGTTTTTTTTCGTTATACTCTGTTAAAAGTTTTATAGCTTTTTTAAAATTTTTTTCAGCTTTATCTTTTTTGCCCTTTTGCTCACTTTTTTTTGCTGACTTAATCAATTTTACAGCTTGATCGTATTCAGATTTAGTATTTCCACCAGAGGATCCTGCCGCATATGAATTTCCATTCCATAATAAGAAAACAAATATAAATGTTATTATTTTTTTCATGATTTAAATAAATTTCTTCATTTTATTTAGCGCTTTTAATTCTAAGCCATTTTCTAGTAAATTTTTCTTTATTTTTTTAGCTGTCGCTAATGAACTTAGATTATCTCCATGTATGCAAACTGAGTCAATTTCACAAGGTATTTGTTTCCCGCTGTGACAATTAAGCGACTGAGTTTTGACCATTTTTAAAACATGTTGTTTTGCTTGATTTGGGTCGGTGATTAATGCGTGTGATTTTTTTCTAGATACAAGATTTCCATCATCTTCATAATTTCTATCCGCAAAAATTTCACAAGCAATTTTCATATCCAGTTTTTTTGCAGCTTCCTCCATTTTTGATCCAGTTGGTACCAAATATATTAAATTATCATTAATTCCTTTAATAGTTTTTGCTAATATTGTAGCTAATTCAATATCTTCACATGCCATATTATTTAAAGCTCCATGAGGCTTTATATGAGAGACATTCTCTCCATGTTTTAAAGCTATCTCCTGCAGTATTTCATATTGATCAATAATAAGTTTTTTAATTTCAGAAGTGTTAAGGTTCAATCTTTCTCTTCCAAAATTTTCAGGATCATTAAAAGAGGGATGTGCACCAATACTAACTCCATTTTTTTTTGAAATCTCTACAACTTTATTCATTGTTTCTTCATCACCAGCATGATAACCACAAGCTACATTGGCTGAATTAACAATTTCTAATAAATCTGGATCATATATATTTGAGTGATGTTTTGATTTTTCACCCAAATCACAGTTTATATTAATTTCCATACTCATAATTGTTGAGTATAACATGACATGATTAAAAATATATCAAATCTTGGTGACGCAGCTTTATATTGTGATTTTGGAAATGAAGTTAATAAAGAAATCAATACTAAAGTAATAAGATATTTTAAAAGTATTAAAAAAGATAATATCGAAGGAATTAATAATCTAACGCCATCATATAATAAATTAATTGTTTCATTTGATTTGAATAAAACTTCTTATAAAGAAATAAAAAAAAAAGTTGAGAATCTTAGTATAAATATAAATGAAGATCTTCTAAATAAAAAAATAGAAATACCAGTTTGTGTTGAGGAAGAGTTTTCATTAGATATAAAACGATTAGAAAAAAAATTAAAAATTAATAGCGAAAAAATTTATGAAAATTTTTTTGATAAAAATTTTTTTTGTTATATGACAGGATTTATAGCTGGCATGCCATTTCTTGGAGATCTTGATGTAAATTTGAGGGCTAAAAGGCTAGAAACTCCAAGAGTGAAGGTACCAAAAGGATCTATTGGCATAACTGAACAGTTTGCAAATATTTATACTTTTGAGAGTCCTGGTGGATGGAATATTATTGGAAATACACCTTTAAATATATTCAATAGTTTTAAAGAGGTAGATCCAAATTTAATTAATCCAGGGGATTTAGTATTATTTAAAAGAATAACAAAAAATCAATACCAAAATTACAATGAATAAGAATCATTTTGAAATTATAAGAGCTGGAGTAAATTCAACATTTCAGGATAAGGGCAGAGAAAATTTTTATCATATTGGAATTCCATTTAGTGGCGCAATGGACAATAGAAATTATTTGATAGCAAATAAATTAGTTGGAAATAATCTTGAATTTCCAGTATTAGAATTTGCTTATCAAGGGCCATTACTAAAATATTTAGGTGAAAAAATAAATATTGCTATTACTGGTGATGTAAGCTTTAAGATAAAAAAAGGTTCCACTGTGATTGACGGAATTTGTTATCAAACATTTACATTAGAGAATGGTGATGAATTGGATGTTATATCAACTAATAAATCTGTTTATGGCTATTTGGCTGTAGGGGGTGAATTTGATTTAAAGTTTCAGTGGTTGAGTTGTTCTACAAATACTAAAGCAAATATTGGTGCTAATAATGGTAAAAAATTAGAAAATAATCAAAAAATAAATCTTTTAAAAATTAATCAAAATTTAAATTATAAAAAACTAAATTACATAAATACTCGAATTGAGAATATAAGAGTGATCAAAGGAACTAATTTTGATTATTTTTCAGATGAAGGAAAAAAGATTTTTTTTGAAAAAGAATTTACGATTTCTAAATTAACAGATCGAATGGGGATGAGACTAGAAGGGCCAAACATAGAAAATATTGTGGACACCAATATTAAATCTGAAGGATTAATAAAAGGGGTAATACAAGTACCAGCAGATGGAAATCCAATTATCATGCTTTCTGATCATGGTACAATAGGAGGGTATCCAAAAATTGGAGTAGTGATAAGCGCTGATTACGACAAATTAGTTCAATTAACACCAGGTTCAAAAGTGAAATTTAAAGAAGTTGAATTATCTAGCGCAGAAACATTATTTAGATTATATGATTTAGAAACTCAAAATTTAATATCTCAAATTTAATGAATCTAATTAAAAATTTACCTGGTCCCCTTTTAGTTTTTTTAGGAGCTATTAGTTTAAGTTTTGGAGGTTTAATAGTTAAATCTTTTGAGGGTGCAAATTTATGGCAAATTTTATTTTGGAGATCGGTTTTTTTCTCAATTACAGTTTTAGTTTTTTTATTAATAACCTATAAAAAAAAATTATTTAATTCATTTTACCTATCAGGATTTCCAGGATTTATTGCTGGCGTAATTTTATCTCTAGGTTTTTGTGGATATGTAATTGCTATGTATAGCACAACTGTAGCGAACACCAATTTTATCATTTCATTACAAATTTTATTTTTAGCAATTTTTGGATATTTTTTTTTAAAAGAAAAAATTTCCTCAATTACTTTATTTTCCATTATTTTGGCAATTATTGGTGTTTTGATAATGGTTGGGAATTCCCTATCTCCCGGGGAATTGACAGGAAATTTAGCTGCATTCACAATGCCCATAACGTTTGCAGTGTTGATTATTGTTGTAAGAAAATATCCATCCATTGATATGGTTCCGGCACAATTCGTTGCAGGTATATGTTGTTGTTTTATTGGATATTTTCTTTCTAATAAAATTATGATTTCCTATCATGATATATTCTTAGGTTTCTTAGCTGGTTTTTTTCAAATTGGGTTTGGATTCATATTTATCACAATCGGTGCAAGGACTACCCCCTCAGCGATGGTTGGTGTGATAATGTTATCCGAATCTGTTCTAGGACCTTTGTGGGCTTTTTTATTTGCAAGTGAAAGACCATCAATATTTAGTTTAATTGGAGGAGTTATAATTCTTTTTGCGGTTTTAATACAGTTTTATACACTTTTAAAAAAAAATGAGAAAACGATTACTCATTGACATCTCTCCTTAGTTGTTAGATTATATCTATACGGGAGAGACTACAGATTATCGTAGCGCCGAAGGAGCAACCACCCAGGAATCTCTCAGGCAAAAAGGACCGTAACATATTAACTCTGGAAAGAGATTAAATTCTCGCCGAAGGAGTAAAACTCTCAGGCAAATATACAGATGGGTAGTAAGAGTTAATATGGAAATAAAAGAAACATCTTTGATAAATCTTCACAAATCTCATGGTGCAAAACTAGTAGAGTTTGCTGGTTATAGTATGCCTATTCAATACCAAGATGGTATTTTAAATGAACATAAATTTACCAGAGCAAATTGTGGAGTTTTTGATGTTTCACATATGGGCCAGTTATTTATAAATGGGGGAGATGATTTAACCAAAGATCTTGAAAAAATATTTCCAATAGATTTACAAAGCTTGAAAAAAAATCAAAGTAAATACTCTTTTTTAATGAATGATAATGGTGGCATCTATGATGACTTAATCATTACAAAGATAAATAAAGGATATCTGATAATTTTAAATGCAGCATGTAAAAATAATGATTTTAAAATTATTAAAGAAAAATTAAATGGCAAATATCAGTTAGAACTTAGAGAAAATTTATCATTAATTGCTTTACAAGGTCCGGGCGCTAAAAATGTTCTTGAAAAAGTTATATCTGAAATTGATGATTTAAGATTTATGCATGGAGGAGATTTTAAATTTAATAATTTAGATATATACATAACCAGGTCCGGCTACACAGGTGAAGATGGCTTTGAAATATCTATTCCGAATGAGATAGCTGAAAAGTTCACAAAGGCTTTACTGGATAACGGTTCAAAATTAATTGGATTGGGTGCAAGAGATACATTGCGTCTGGAAGCAGGGCTCTGTTTATATGGAAATGATATTAATATTGAAACTACTCCAATCGAAGCGAATTTAAAATGGGCCATATCCAAAAAAAGAATTGATGATAAATATCCAGGATCTGAAATTATAAAAAAACAAATTCAGTCCGGTGTAAAAAAATTAAGAGTTGGGATTAAACCTGACACAAAAGTGATTGCCAGAGCTAATACTAAAATATTTAGTGAAAATAATAAAGAAATTGGAAAAGTGACAAGTGGTACTTTTGGCCCAAGTGTAGATCATCCAATATCCATGGGCTATGTTGAAAATGATTATTCTTCATTAAATACTAAAATATTTTTAGAAATCAGAGGTAAAAAAGTATCTGCAAATATTTGTAAGTTACCGTTTTATCAAAAAAACTATGTAAAGGAGATATAAATGTCAGAAGTTAAATTTTCAAAGGAACACGAATGGATAAAACTTGAAGGAGATGTTGCAACTATTGGTATTACAAAACATGCAACAGAAATGCTAGGAGATATAGTTTTTGCTGAGCTCCCTGAAAAAGGTTCAAATGTAGAAAAAGATGGTACGGCGGGCGTAGTTGAGTCAACAAAAGCAGCAAGTGATGTTTATACTCCTGTAAGTGGAGAAGTTGTTGATACTAATCAAGCGATTGTAGACGATCCAGCTAAGATTAATCAAGATCCTGAAGGATCTGCATGGTTTTTTAAATTAAAGATGAAAGATATGTCTGAAATGAATAGTTTAATGAATAAAGATGAATATGATAAGTTTGCTAAAGAAAGTGGTAGTTAGATGTTAAAGAATGCACAAAAAGATTTTATACAAAGACACATAGGTCCTTCTGAAAAAGAACAAGAAATAATGTTGCAAGAACTTGGTTATAAAAATTTAGATGAACTAATCAAAAATACTGTTCCTGAAAAAATTTTGTTTAAAGATAGTTTAGATATCGGTGATCCAAATTCTGAATATAAAGCTTTAAGAAAATTAAAAAATATTTCAAAAAAAAATAAAATTTTCTCAAGTTTTATTGGTATGGGGTATTACGGAACATACACACCTTATGTAATCTTAAGAAATATATTGGAAAATCCTGGTTGGTATACTTCATATACACCATACCAACCAGAAGTAGCTCAAGGTCGATTAGAAATGTTATTAAATTTTCAACAAATGGTAATTGATTTTACTGGTATGGATATAGCAAATGCTTCTCTTTTAGATGAAGGCACCGCAGCTGCTGAAGCAATGGGATTAAGTTATAGATTATCAAAAACTGAAACTAAAAAAGTATTTGTTTCAAAAAACTGTCATCCTCAAACTATTGAGGTTATTAAAACTAGAGCTGAACCGCTAGGATTAGAAATAATCGTTGGTGATGAAGATAAAGATATAACTGAAAATATAATTTGTGGGATACTTCAATATCCAGGGACCTTAGGAGACATAAAAGATCCAAGTGAAGCCATAAGTAAAATTCATAAAAATAATGGAAAAGCAGTTTTAGCTTGTGATTTGCTTGCTCTAGCAAAACTTAAAACACCCGCAGAACTAGGAGCAGATATAGCTATTGGTAGTTCTCAGAGATTTGGAATTCCAATGGGATATGGTGGTCCACATGCAGCATTTTTTTCAACAAAAGATGAATACAAAAGATCAATGCCTGGAAGAATAGTTGGTGTATCAGTAGATCGACACGGGAAAAAAGCCTTTAGATTAGCTTTACAAACTAGGGAACAGCATATTAGAAGAGATAAGGCTACAAGTAATATTTGTACTGCACAAGCTTTACTTGCAATAGTTTCTGCAGCTTATGCAGTTTATCATGGGCCTAAAGGTATAAAAAAGATTGCAGAGACCGTTTCACAACTTACTAAAAATTTTGCTGATAAATTAAAGCAATCAGGTTATGAACTTTACTCAGATAATTTTTTTGACACTGTTACAGTAAAAACTTTAGATAAAACTGATAAGATTTATAAAAATGCATTAGATCAAGGCGTAAACATCAGAAAAGTTAATTCTGAATTATTAGCTGTGTCTTTTGATGAAAGAAAAAATTTATATAGAGCTAATCAATTATTGAAAATATTCAACTGTTCAGAAACAATTAAAGAAACAATGAATGAAAGATTATCAAATTTACCAAAAAAATTATTGAGAACCTCCACTTATTTAGATCATCCAGTATTTAATAGTTATCACTCAGAAACAGAAATGCTTAGATATTTAAAAAAATTAGAAGACTCCGATATTGCTTTAAATAGAACAATGATAGCTCTGGGTTCGTGCACAATGAAGCTTAATGCAGTTTCTGAAATGATACCTGTGACATGGAAAGAATTTTCACAACCGCATCCGTTTTCCCCAGTTGAACAGATGGATGGATATAGAGAACTTTTTACCGATTTAAAAAATTGGCTCAGATCTATTACAGGTTTTTCTGGTGTTTCACTTCAACCTAATGCCGGTGCTCAAGGTGAATTTGCTGGGTTAATGGTAATTAGAAAATTTCATGAAAAAAATGGTGAATTAAATCGTAATGTTTGTCTAATTCCAAGCTCAGCCCACGGTACTAACCCAGCTAGTGCCCAAATGGTAGGTATGAAAGTTGTAGTTGTTAAATGTGATGAACATGGAAACGTTGACTATAAAGATTTACAAAAGAAAGCCGAAGAACATTCTGAAAATTTGGCAGCATTAATGGTTACATATCCTTCAACACATGGTGTTTTTGAGGAAAGGATAACAGATATATGTGATTTAATTCATAAGCACGGAGGACAAGTTTACATGGATGGAGCAAACTTGAATGCTTTAGTAGGAATTGCAAAACCAGGAAACTTTGGACCAGATGTATGTCACATAAATTTACATAAAACTTTTTGTATTCCACATGGTGGTGGTGGGCCAGGAATGGGTCCAATAGCATGTAAAAAACATTTAGAAATATTTTTACCCAAACATTCTGTAATTAAGGATTGTGGACCTGCTACAGGAATTGGTGCTGTTTCAGCTGCTCCATGGGGAAGCTCTAGTATTTTATCTATCTCTTGGATGTATATTAAAATGATGGGATCTGAAGGTTTGAAAAAAGCGTCTCAAGTTGCAATTTTGAATGCGAATTACGTTGCACATAAATTAAAGGACTCATTTCCGATTTTATATAAAGGTAAAAATGGCAACGTTGCTCATGAATGTATTATTGATATAAGAAAAATTAAAACTGACACTGGTATTACAGAAGAAGATATTGCTAAGAGACTTATTGATTTTGGTTATCACGCTCCAACAATGTCATGGCCGGTGGCTGGAACAATGATGATTGAACCGACTGAGAGTGAGAGTTTAAATGAAATCAATAGATTTTGTTCGGCTCTCCAAAAAATTAAGCAGGAAATTGATAAAATTCAATCAGGAGAATATGATAAGGTTGATAATCCACTTAAAAATGCGCCACATACTCATGTTGAATTAAGCTCAAACAAATGGGAACATAAGTATGAAAGGGAAGAAGCTGCTTATCCTTCTGAAATTTTAAAAACTGTTAAATATTGGCCTCCAGTAGCAAGAGTAGATAATGTTTACGGAGATAAAAATTTATTTTGTACTTGCCCTTCAATGGATGAGTATGAGGATTCAGCAGCATAAACTTTTTATTAGATGAAAATAGCTGTTGTTGGTTCTGGTATATCAGGTTTAAGTGCAGCTTATTATTTATCAAAAAAACACCAAGTAGATCTATTTGAAAGAGAAGATCATTTTGGTGGACATGCTCATACAATTGATCTTTATTTTGGATCAGAAAAAATATCAGTGGATATAGGTTTTATTGTTTTCAATTTTAATACATACCCAAATTTAATTAATTTTTTTGAAGAAAATAAAATTGAAATAGAAAAAAGCAATATGTCTTTTTCAGTTTCAGTGAAAGATACAAAATTCGAATATTGTGGAAAAGGATTAAATGGTATTTTTTCAAACAAACTAAATTTATTCAATTTAAAATTTTTGAAGATGTTTTTTGATATAATAAGTTTTTATAAAAAATGTGATGAATTAAAAAAAATTGATGAAAAAATTACTCTAGGCGATTATTTGTACAAAAACAAATTATCAAAAGAGTTTATTAATTATCATTTGATACCTATGGTCTCAGCAATTTGGTCTATGCCTCCTTATGAAGCAAATAAGATGCCATTAAAATTTTTTTTGAAATTTTTTCAAAATCATGGATTGTTTAAATTAAAAAATAGACCACAATGGTATACTGTAACTAATAGAAGTAGGACTTATGTTCAAAAAATTCTTTCACAGTTGAGTGGTGAACATTTTAAAAATTATATTATAAAAAAAGTTGTGAGCAAAAATACAGGGATAGATTTGTATTATGGTGGTGAAAGTGAATTTTTTAATTATGATAAAGTAGTATTAGCAACTCACGCTGATGAAGCTATTTCAATTATAGAAAACCCTTCTGATGATGAAAGAAAGATTTTATCAAATTTTAGTTATAAAGAAAATTTCGCATTTATTCATACTGATGAGAAAGTTATGCCAAAAAATAAGAATGCCTGGAGTTCCTGGAATTCTGTAATGGATAGAGATAATCTTGAAAAAAATTCAATAACTTATTGGTTAAACTTATTGCAAAATTTAAAATGTAAAGAGAATATTTTTCTCACTTTAAATCCATATTTTGAAATTGATAAATCAAAAATATTAAAAAAAGTAAGATTTACTCATCCTTATTTTAATCAGGCTGCTCTAGATTATCAAAGTAAGCTGATAAATTTACAAAATAAAAGAAATATTCTCTTCTGTGGTAGTTATTTTGGTTATGGATTCCATGAAGATGGAATAAAATCATCCATTGAAATGCTTAAAAATTTAAATGACTAGCTCAATCTATAACGGAACAGTAATTCACAAAAGATTTAAACCAAAAAAACATTTCTTTAAATATAATGTCTTTTCACTTTTTATTGATTTATCTGAATTGTACCATCTAGATAAAACTATAAAAATATTTTCATATAATAAATTTAATTTAGTAAGCTTTCATGAGAAAGACCATGGTGAAAGAGATGGTTCATCTCTCGCAGATTGGGTAAAAAAAAAATTAAACGAAAATAAAATTGATACTAAAGATATTAAAATTAGATTATTGTGTTACCCAAGAATTTTTGGATATGTATTTAATCCTCTAAGTGTTTTTTATATTTATGATGTTGGTGAGAAATTAATTTGTATTTTATATGAAGTTAAAAACACATTTGACGAACAGCATACCTACATATTTAAAGTTGATAGTGAAAAAAATCTTCATCAACATAATTGCTCAAAAAAATTTCATGTATCTCCTTTTATAGAAATGAATTGCAAATATTTTTTTAGACTTCTCAAGCCAGGAGAAAAAATTTCAGTAATAATTGATCAATATCAAACAAATGAAAAATTATTATATGCCTCTCAAGATGGATTAAGAGTTGACTTTACATCAAAAGAACTAGTTAAATCCTACTTAAGACACCCTTTAATGACTTTTAAAATCATTATAGCGATACATTTTGAAGCGTTTAAATTATGGATGAAAGGAATTAAATTTATCAAAAAAAAACTTAAAATTAAAAATAATATTACTTTTGAAAGTTAATGAATTTATACAAAATTTCAGATAAAATTGTCTTTAATACCTTAAATAACATTAAATATGGATATTTAGAGATCATTAGCCATAGTGGTGAATTATTAAAATTTGGTAATCCAAATGACCAATTAAAAGCAAATCTCATAATTAAAAAACCAAACTTTACATTTAACCTTATTAAGGGAGGAAGTGTTGGTTTTGCAGAGTCTTTTATGAGAAATGAATTTGAAACTAAAAATTTATCAAATCTAATAGAAGTAACTGCCAGAAATATAAAACAAATTCATAAATTTTCAGGTTTGCTAGATTTTCCTTTTACTAATTTTTTCAAAAATATGTTTATTAAAAACACAAAAAATAGAAGTAAAAAAAATATAGCTAAACATTATGATCTGGGTAATGAATTCTTTTCACTTTGGCTTGATAAAACTTT
>CACKZI010000023.1 GCA_902604605.1 uncultured Pelagibacteraceae bacterium
AACTTGTAAAGAATTACCAATGCCAGTTTTTAGTGATCAGGAATATGCAGAAGAAATTAGACTTAAATATAGATTTTTAGATTTAAGAAGAAAAAAAATTCATGAAAATATAATTTTAAGGTCAAATGTAATTTCTTTTATTAGAAATGAGATGTTAAAATTTGGTTTCCTGGAATTCCAAACACCAATATTAACTTCATCAAGCCCTGAGGGAGCTAGAGATTTTCTTGTACCAAGCAGGTTAAACCCAGGAAAATTTTATGCATTACCTCAAGCTCCTCAACAATTTAAACAATTAATTATGGTGTCTGGATTTGATAAATATTTTCAAATCGCTCCATGTTTTAGAGATGAAGATGCTAGAGCAGATCGAAGTCCTGGCGAATTTTATCAATTAGACTTAGAGATGTCTTTTGTTGAACAAGAAGATGTATTTAAAGTTGTTGAAGAATTACTGGTAAATACTTTTAAAAAATTTTCAAAAAAAAAATTGATGTTTGATAAATTTCCTAGAATCTCTTACTCAGAATCACTATTAAAATATGGCACTGATAAACCGGATTTGAGAAATCCATTAATCATTCAAGATATAACCTCAATTTTTTCAAGAGGGGACGTTACTTTTGAAATTTTCAAAAAACTTGTTAAATCTGGATCTAAAGTAAGATGTATAGTCACTAAAGATACTAAAGATAAACCAAGAAGTTTTTTTGAAAATATAGATAAGTGGGCTAAAGAACAAGGAGCCTCTGGTTTAGCTTATTTTACAATTGAAAAAGACAAAGATATTTCAGCTAATGGACCTATTGGGAAATTTTTTTCAAAAGATTCTTTAGGTGAAATTATGAAAATGACGCAAGCAAAAATTGGAGATAGTATTTTTATGGCTTGCTCAAATCAAAGTGATTTAGAAAAAATAACCTCACTAGCAAGAGATAAAATCGCAAAAGATTTAGATTTGATCGATGAAAATATTTTCGCTTTTTGCTGGATAGTTGATTATCCTATGTTTGAAATAGATGATTTAACAAAAAAAATTAAATTTAGTCATAACCCATTTTCAATGCCTCAAGGAGATACTAATCAAATTAATTTTGAAAAACCTCTCGAGATGCTTGCTTTTCAATATGATATTGTGTGTAATGGGATTGAATTATCTTCTGGAGCAATTCGAAATCACAAACCTGATTTAATGTATAAACTATTTTCTATTGCAGGATACAATAAAAAACAAGTTGATGAAAAATTTAGTGGCATGATAAATGCATTAAGTTATGGCGCACCTCCACATGGAGGTATAGCACCAGGAATTGATAGAATAGTAATGTTATTAGCTAATGAGAAAAATATTAGAGAAGTTACTATGTTTCCAATGAACCAAAATGCACAAGATTTAATGATGAATGCTCCTTCTGAAATTAATGAAGATCAATTAAAAGAGCTTAATTTGAGTTTAAAAATAAAAAAATAGATATTATTTTTTTCCTTTAAGACTAATTTTTATATCTGATAAATCAACTAAGTTTTTTTTATAATTATTTCTGACAAAACCTTTACTTGTTATATCTTTAACAATTTTTAAAAGTTGATTTTGATCATCCGAGTTTTGTTCATCAAGCGCCAAACTTTCACTTCCTCCGATTGATGGTGTATGAGCTAGGTCTTCTCTATTTTGGTAGGAAATTGCTAATTCTCTAAAAATATAGTCTAAAATAGAAGAAGCACTCAGTATTCTATCATTACCAAGAACTTTGCCTGATGGCTCAAATTTTGTTCCTACAAAAGCACTAATAAACTCATCAAGAGGTACTCCATATTGTAATCCGAGGGAAACAGCTATAGCAAAGTTATTCATTAAAGCTTTAACTAATTCTCCTTCCTTACTTGTATCTATAAAGATTTCACCAATCTTACCATCTTCATATTCACCTGTGTGTAAGTAAACTTTATGATCTCCAATAGTAGCTTTTTGGATGTATCCTTTTCTTCTATCCGGCATACCATATCTTTTACTGTTTTTGTCTAAAGATTTTTTATTCATAATCAAATTCTCTAAACTATTTACATTTTGTTGTTCATTTTTACCGACAATATCAATTTTCTCATTTTTAATAATTTTATTATTTTTTGGATCTAGACTTTTTGTTTTTCTATTATCAAGTTTGACATCTAGAATTTCAAATTTTCCATCATCTCTTTTTTCAAGATTTTTAAGCTCTGTTTCATTTACATCATCTAAATAATGATTAACTTTGAAAGTGCACGTATAATATGTTTCAACTAGATATTTTGCCATTTGACCCCAATTTGTAAAATTAATTTGAATTTTAAATCATTTTATTTATATACAAAATCAAATTTTAGTCTAATTTAATTTATACAATTTTGAATTGAAATAAATAATATTTTATATGTTGACAATTTTTAAAAAAATTTTCACCTGGTGGAATCGTGATACACTTGGAACAAGTATTAAAACAATATTTTTTGGAAAATTAATCGGAACTGACTCTTTTGGAAATAAATACTATGAAAGTAAAAAGGGTAAAAGATGGGTAATTTATTATGGTGAAGTTGATGCTTCAAAAATTCCTGTTGAATGGTATTCTTGGATACATTTCACGCCAAATAAGATTGAAAAAAATCATGATCTTAAAAAATATGAATGGCAAAAACCACATCAACCTAATTTAACAGGCACTGAAATGGCATATTATCCAAATAAAAACAATAAAGATGCTATTAAAAAGAAATATAAAAGTTGGAAAAAATAGAAATAATTATTTATTATTAATATTATTTCTATTATTTTATTTAAATTTTTTATCAAATTCAGAATCTAGTGTTAACTTAGAAGGTAGTTTTACCTCAATAAAAGTATTAGATAAAATAAGTTCAAAAAATGAGTCGATAAATCTTAAAAATGGAGAAGATTTTAAATATAAAGATTTGTTAATTAAAAGTATTAAATGTAAAGTCTCAGAATTTGATGACAATCCGGGTATAATTGCTTATTTACAAGTTAAGGATTTGACTAATAAAGATAAAAACAATGTATTTGTTTTTAATGGATGGATGTTTTCATCAAGTCCATCTATAAAACCATTTGATCACCCAGTCTATGATATTTGGTTAGTAGGATGTAAAAATTAGACAATTTTTTCTTTATCTAGCCAACTTACATTAAAATCTGAATTTATAAATTTTTTATGATTTAAAAGCTTTTTGTGTAAGGGTATTGTAGTTGTTATTCCTTCAATAACAAACTCATCAAGTGATCTGTTCATTCTCTGAATAGCTTCGAGTCTATTTCTACCATGACAGATAAGTTTGCAAATCATACTATCATAATAAGGAGTTACTTTATAACCTTGAAATATTGCTCCATCCACACGAGTTCTAAATCCTGAAGGCTGATGACACATCCCTATAGTTCCAGGAGATGGTTGAAAATTATTGCTTGGATCTTCAGCATTTATTCTACATTCAATAGCATGACCTCTTGGTTTTATGTCTGATTGTTTTAATGCTGTTTCTCCAGTAAAAGCAATATTAATTTGTTCTTTTATAATATCTATTCCTGTTACCATTTCAGATACTGGGTGTTCAACTTGAACTCTTGTATTCATTTCTAAGAAATAAAATTTTCCATCTTCATAAATAAATTCAACTGTGCCAGCTCCTTCATATCCAATTTTACTCACCATATTTACGGTCTTTTCAAATAAATCTTGTCTAATCTTATCATTTAAGACAGGACTAGGTGTTTCTTCAATTAACTTTTGATGTCTTCGTTGAACAGAGCAATCTCTTTCATGAAGATGAACAGTTCTATTTTTTCCAGCAAGAATTTGCACTTCAATATGTCTTGGGTTTAAAAAGAATTTTTCGATATAAACTTCATCATTACCAAAATATTTTTTTGCTTCAGATTTTGCAGTTAAAAAAAGAGTTTCAAATTCTTCTTCTTTATTTACAATTTTCATACCTTTTCCACCACCACCACCGGATGCTTTTATCAAGATTGGAAATCCTATTTTTTTACAAAGTTTTTTGGCTTCTGAAATATCTTTTACACCTCCCTCAGATCCCTCAATTACTGGTAATCCATTTTCTTTAGCAATTTTTTTTGCTTGTATTTTATCTCCCATCATTTTTATGTGTTTTGACGAAGCTCCAATAAATTTTATATTATTATCTTCCAAAACTTTGGCAAAGTTAGCATTTTCTGACAAAAATCCATATCCAGGATGAACTGCTTCAGCGTTTGTTAAATCTATCGCTGATAATAAAGCTGGAATATTTAAATAACTATTTGCAGGTTGATAAGATCCAACACAAACACTTTCGTCTGCTAATCTTACATGCATACTGTCTCTATCAACATCTGAATGTACTGCTACTGTTGAAATACCCCATTCTTTACAAGCTCTGATTACCCTAACTGCAATTTCTCCACGATTTGCAATTAATATTTTTTTAAACATTACTCTAAAATAATTAGTAATTGTCCAAATTCGACAGGCTGGCCATCATCAACAAGAATTTCTTTAACTATTCCGTCTGCAGTTGAGGGTACATGATTCATTGTCTTCATAGCTTCAACAATCATAATTGTGTCACCTTTTTTTATCTTTTTTCCAATTTCAACAAATTTTTTAGCTCCAGGCTCAGGAGCGTGATAAGCAGTACCAATTATTGGAGATGTAATTTCTATTCCAGATTTTGATAATTTTTGATTTTTTGAATTTTCAATATTTGATGCTGCATTATTTTGATTTGGTATATTTTTATTATTTATAGAAATATTATTTTTAGAAACTTTTATTTTTGTATCTTTTTCTGTATATTCTAATTCTGTTAAATTGAATTCATCTAAGTAATCACTTAACTCTTTTATAATTTTTTTATCAATTTTCATTTATTTAAAAGCTTTTGCATAGAAATTATGGCTAAAATATAACCATCAGGGCCTAAACCAAAAATTCCACCAGTTACTATATCACTAATTAAAGATTTTTGCCGAAATTCCTCTCTTTTATAAATGTTTGATATATGTAACTCAATTATAGGTTTTTTAAAAACATCCAGCGCATCTCTTATCGCAACTGAAGTATGAGTGAACGCTGCAGCATTTATTATAATTCCATCATAAGATTTTCTACAATCTTGAATTAAATTTACCAATTCACCTTCTACATTTGATTGTGTGAAATCAAGATTGAGTCCTAACTCTTGAGATTTATCTAAACAAATTTCTTTTAATTCTTTAAAAGTGACAGAGCCATATTGTGATTGTTCTCTTTCACCTAATAGATTAAGATTTGGACCATTAATAATAATAATTTTATTATTCATTAGACCTTTATATACGATGAAAAAAATAAAAATTAAAGTAAATGGTAAAACAAAATTGATTTTTGAAAATTTAAAGCTGTCTTTTTTAATAAAAAGTTTGAAAATACCATTAAATAAAGTAGCTATTGAATTAAATCAGGAAATTGTAGATAAAAAAGAATTGAATAAAATAACTTTAAAAAAAAATGATAAAATTGAAATAGTTCATTTTATTGGGGGTGGATGAAATTTAGAGACAAGAAATTAATTATAGCGAACAAAAAATTTAATTCTAGACTAATAGTTGGCACTGGAAAATATAAAAATATGAAAGAGTGCGCTAAAGCAATTAAATTGTCTGGGGCAGATATAGTTACCGTAGCTGTGAGAAGAGTTAATATTACAAATAAAAAGAAACCACTTTTAATGGATTATATTGATCCGAAAAAAATTACTTATTTACCTAATACAGCAGGTTGTTTTAATTCTCGGGATGCACTAAGAACTTTAAGATTGGCCAGAGAGATTGGGGGATGGAAACTTGTAAAATTAGAAGTTTTAGGTGATAAAAAAAATTTATTTCCTGAAATGATTGAAACACTTAAATCAACTGAGATTTTAACCAAGGAAGGATTTAAAGTTATGGTTTATTGCAACGATGATCCTTTAATGGCAAAAAGATTGGAGAATTCAGGGGCTTGTGCAATTATGCCTTTGGCAGCTCCAATTGGATCAGGTCTAGGAATTCAAAATAGAGTAAATTTACAAATTATTAGAAATCAAACAAAGTTACCATTAATAGTAGATGCAGGTTTAGGACAAGCATCTGATGCTACAATTGCAATGGAATTAGGTTGTGATGGAGTTTTGGTAAATACGGCTATAGCAAAAGCAAAAAAACCTTTTGAAATGGCATTAGCTTTTAAAAATGGAGTTATTGCAGGAAGACAATCATTTTTATCTGGAAGAATAGAAAAAAACTTAATGGGAAACGCATCCTCACCTAATAAAGGTATTATTTAGCTTTTTTAAAAAATTTTTTTTTTCTGAAAGGTTTTTTTTTAAATTTTTTTCTAATTTTAATATCAATCACATTATCTAATTTTTTTTGATTATTTAGATCTTTTAATTTTTTAAAATCTTCAATTAATTCAATAGTTTTTTTTGATTTATTTTTAAAATCAATAATATATTCTGGAATAATTAAAGAATTATCAATAACAATATCAATTTTCATCTTATTTTTTTTTTCAAAATATTTAAGATCTTCAAGAAAATTATCTTTTAAAAAATTTGATATTTTTTCACAAACTTTTAAATCAACAAATTTCGCTTTATTTAAAACTGTTTTTAATTCAACTAATTTAAGTAGCTTTTGAGCAAAAGACTCGTCTGTTAAATCTACTTTCCATTTCACTGCACTTTCTCTGAGTCTTTGTCTTGACATTTCTAATAATCCAAAATTACTTATTCTGCCAATTTGAATCCTTGCTCTGTCAGATCTACATTTCTCTTTAAGTCTTTTTTCTACCAATCTTCTGTTGCCATAGTTAAGCATATCAATGAAATCGATTATTATTAAACCTGATAAATCTCTAATCTTTATTTGTCTAGCAATCTCATCTGCTGCTTCTAAGTTTGTATCAAGTGCAGTATTTTCTACATTTTTTTGTTTTATTGAGCTTCCAGAGTTTATATCAATGGAGACCAAAGCTTCAGTAGGATTTATCACAAGGTAACCTCCTGAACTAAGTTTTATTTCAGATTCAAAAATTTGATTAAGTTTTTGCTCTATGCCCTCTTCAATAAACAAAGGTATCTTGCCTCTATATTTTTTAATTTTTTTAACATGTGAAGGCATCATCATTTTCATAAAATTTTGCGCTTTTTTATATCCTTCGTTGCCTTCAATATAAACATTTTTAGTATTTTCATCGTACATATCTCTTAAGGTTCTTTTAATGATTTCACTTTCTTGATGAATTAAAACTGGTGCAATAGAATTAATTGCATTATCTTTAATTTGATTCCAAGTATTTATAAGAGTTGTTAAGTCATGATTAATCTCATTCTTAGTTTTATTAGATCCAGCAGTTCTAACAATTAAACCCATTTCTTTAGGTATCTCAATTTCATTTAAGATTGATCTGATTTTTTTTCGTTCTGCAGGGTTAAAAATTTTTCTTGAAATTCCTCCTCCTTTAGGAGTGTTAGGCATTAAAACAATATATTTTCCTGCTATAGAAATAAAAGTACTGAGTGCAGCTCCTTTTTGGCCTCTTTCATCTTTAATAACCTGTATAAGAATTACTTGATTAGGTTTTATTACCTCTTGAATTTTATATTTTTTAAATCTAAATTTTTTTGGAGTCTTTACCTCTTTTTCATCTGGCAATTCCTTGTCTTCAATTTCTTTTTTTTCTATTGGATCATCAACTTCTAACTTACCTTCAGCAAGATTCTCTTCATCTTTAGCTTCGATTTCTTTGGAAAGTTCCTCTCTTGCTTTTTCTTCCTCTTGTTTAATTATTTCCAAATCACTTTTTGGAATTTGATAATAGTCAGATTGAATATCGTTAAATGATAAGAAGCCATGCTTTTCTCTTCCAAAATCTACAAAAGCTGCTTGTAAAGATGGCTCGATTCTACTTACTTTTCCAAGATAAATATTATTTTTAATTAAACTATTTTTTATACCTTCGTATTCGTAGTCTTCAATATTGTCTTCTGATTTAAGTACAATTCTAGTTTCATTAGGATGCGATGCATCAATGTATAAATTTTTGTCCATATTTTGCAATTAAGTTGTTTCATTATAATATTCATAAAATTTTGTATAATTCTAATGCCTTAACTTTACCAAATTCTTTCATATAATGATATCTAAATGAGCAATTTAATTAAAAAAATCTTACTTGCAATTACAGGCTCTTTGTTATTATTTTCAATTTTAATATTAGGTATTCTATGGACTTTTTCTAACAATATACCTGATTATAAATTCCTTAAAAACTATAAACCGTCAGTTTCAAGCAAGGTCTATTCTGGAAATGGTGATTTAGTTGCTGATTTTTCAAAAGAAAAAAGAATTTTCGTTCCTTATAGCTCAATTCCTAAAAATGTAATTAATTCATTTTTGTCAGCCGAAGATAAAAACTTTTTTTCACACCCTGGAGTTGATGCCAAAGGTGTTTTAAGAGCAATGCTAAATAATATGAAGAATATTATGACTTCTAAAAGATTAGAAGGAGCATCTACTATCACACAACAAGTTGCAAAAAATTTTTTATTAACAAATGAGGTAAGCATTAATCGTAAAATAAAAGAAGCGATTCTTGCTTTTAGGATTGAAAGGGCATTGTCAAAGGAAAGAATTATAGAATTATATCTCAATCAAATTTATTTAGGAAGTGGAGCTTATGGAGTAGCAGCTGCGAGTCTAGAATATTTTGATAAATCAATTAAAGAGTTGAATTATGCAGAATCAGCTTTATTAGCTGCATTACCAAAAGCACCGAGTAAATATAATCCATATCGAAATATCAAATTAGCAAAATTTAGAAGAGATTTAGTTTTACAAAATTTGTATGAAAATAATTTTATCGATTATAAAAGATATGAAGAATTTAAAAAAGAAAACATTAAATTAAAAAAAACTAAAAAAATTTTTTTAGAAGATGCACAATATTACATTGAGGATGTAAGAAAAAAAATAATTGAACAACTTACTTACGAAAAAGTTTATAAACAGGGATTTAATATTAATACACCAATTAATTTGGAATTACAAAAAATTGCAACAAAATCATTGAGGAAAGGCTTAATTTCTTATGATCAAAGGAAAGGTTGGAGAGGTCCTTTAAAGAACAAGTCATATAAAAATTGGCAAAAGGATTTAGAAGATTTTGAACTTGAAAAGTCTATTGGATGGGAAATTGCTATTATTAAAAAAGTTAAAAAATTTTCATCAATTATTGAAACAAAAGATGGATCTGAAGGTATCATTGAATTTAAAGATATATCTTGGACTAAAAAAGAATTTGAAGAACTTTTTATTACTGGAGATGTCATTTATGTGAAAAAAATTGAAAACAATAGATATAACTTAAAACAATTACCTAAAATAAATGGAGGTATTGTTGTTATGGATCCTTATACTGGAAGAGTTTTAGCTTTAAGTGGTGGTTTTAGTTTTAAGAGCAGTGAATTCAATAGAGCAACACAAGCATTAAGACAGCCTGGTTCAGCGTTTAAACCTTTTGTATATGCTTTAGCGTTAGAAAACAGTTTTACACCAACATCTTTAGTTTTAGACGCTCCCCTTGTATTAGAACAAGGTTCAGATTTAAAATTATGGAAGCCCGAAAATTATGGAAAAAAGTTTTATGGCCCATCGACATTGAGAGTTGGACTTGAAAAATCAAGAAATCTTATGACAGTCAGAATTGCCCAAAATTTAGGAATTAGCAGTTTAGCAAAATTTTCTGAAGAACTTGGTATTTATGAAAACCCAGAAGAATTGTTGTCTATCTCTCTTGGTTCCGCAGAAACTACTTTATTAAAATTAAGTTCTGCATATTCAACTTTTATAAATGGTGGCAAGCTGACCAAGCCAATTTTAATTGATCGAATACAAGATAGTCAGGGGAATACAATAATAAACAATGAAAAAAGAACATGCATGAATTGTGATAAGGTTTCATTTACCAGTAAAGATTATCCTCAAATTAAAGATAATCATAAGCAGGTATTTTCACCACAAACAGCTTATCAGATAACTTCATTGTTAGAAGGTGTAATTAAAAGAGGTACAGGAAAAAAATTGAAAAAGTTAAAATTAAATTTAGCAGGAAAAACTGGTACAACTAATGAAAATACTGACGCTTGGTTTATTGGTTTTACATCAAATCTTGTTATAGGAGTTTACGTTGGCATGGATAACCCTAAGCCTTTAGGTAAATATGAAACTGGATCAAAAACAGCCCTGCCTATA
This sequence comes from uncultured Pelagibacteraceae bacterium, assembly GCA_902604605.1. GTDB lineage: Bacteria > Pseudomonadota > Alphaproteobacteria > Pelagibacterales > Pelagibacteraceae > Pelagibacter. The sequence continues at coordinate 10,331 of CACKZI010000023.1, forward strand.
TTTGAAAATTTTGTAAAAGAAGCTATAAAAAAATCAGATGCGAGACCATTCAAAGTTGCTGAAGGAATCACAATGATGGTTGTAGATCCTTTGACAGGACAAAAAGCCAAATTTTCTTCAAGAGATACAATAATGGAAGCTTATAAAAGCAAAAATGTTGTTGATGGAAAAGTATTATATTCAAATAGTAATAGATTAGACTCAAATAATATATTAAAGTTTTATTAATGGATGATAAATATTTAAGTTTTAAAAAAGAAATCGAAAAAATTAACCAAAGAATTAAGGAGTATCTTTGAAAAGAATAATATTCTTTCAAAATTAGAGGATCATAATAAAAAGATGCTCGACTCCAATTTTTGGCAAAATAAAACTAATTCAAAAAATATTTTAAAGGAAAAAAAAATTTTTGAGGACTTGATAGACTCTTACGAAAGTTCACAAACAAAAATTAAAGATTTAGATGAATTGTATAAATTAGGTTTAGATGAAAATAATAGAGAAATTCAAAATGAAGTTTTAGAAAACTTAAAAGATTTAAGATCTTCAGTAAAAAAAAATGAAATTAAATGTTTCTTATCTAATGAGGCTGATTTTTTAGATTGTTACATTGAAATACATGCTGGAGCTGGTGGAACTGAAAGTCAAGATTGGGCAGATATGCTCAGAAAAATGTACTTAAAGTGGAGTGATAATAAAAGTTTTAAATCAAGTTTGATTAGCGAACATAAAGGTGAAGAAGCCGGAATAAAATCGTCAACAATTAAAATTAATGGAGATTATGCTTTTGGTTGGTTAAAGAAAGAGTCAGGAATACATCGTCTTGTGAGAATTTCACCTTTTGATTCAGGAGCTAGAAGACACACTAGTTTTGCAAGTGTATGGGTTTATCCAGTTGTTGAAGAAAACATAAATATTGAAATTTCTGATAAAGATTTACGAGTTGATACTTATCGATCAAGTGGAGCAGGAGGCCAACATGTAAATACAACTGATAGTGCTGTTAGAATAACTCATTTGCCCTCAAAAATTGTTGTGCAGTGTCAAAACGAAAGATCGCAACATAAAAATAAAGATACTTGCATGAATATGTTGAAGGCGAGACTGTATGACCATGAAATTAAAAAGAAAGAAAAGGAAAATGAAAATACTACAGCTTCAAAATCTGAGATTGGATGGGGTCATCAAATAAGATCTTATGTATTACAACCTTATAGGTTAGTAAAAGATAATAGAACTAATTTTGAAAGCACTAGTCCTGACAAAATATTAAATGGTGAGATAGACGATTTT
>CACKZI010000024.1 GCA_902604605.1 uncultured Pelagibacteraceae bacterium
AGTTCAAATCGTATATTAAATAGTCATACTCAAGAAATTAAAAAGGATTTATTAGATAAAATTGGTAAATTTAAACAAAAAAATACTTACTCAAAGATCAACCCTAGCTTACCAGATATTCCCTTTAGTTCTGAAAATCCTAAAATTCTTATCGCACATGTAGTAGATAAAATACAAATTTCTGAAATCAGTGAACCCGAGCCTTTACCTTAAAAAAAGTTATTAACAATATTTAATTTCAATTAAAAAGTGTTTTTTTAAAATTAAAGAATCAATTAAAATAAATTTTATGGGTGGTAGAGGGAGACTGAAGCCACCCTTTTTTATAGACTTGAATATCTAATAATAAAAATTGTTCCCACAATATACAAAAATATTCCAAAAAACATTTGAAGTTTTGCTTTATCTATCTTATGTGCAGAATTAGCTCCAACTTTTGCCATTAACATTGTTATTGGAATAAATATTAAAAAAGCTGGAACATTTATAAAACCAAAGCTAAATGGTAACTTTGTATTTAAAACAGATCCAGAAAACCAAAATCCAATTGCTCCAAATAAAGCTATTATAAAACCAATTGAAGCAGCACTACCTATTGCTTTTTTAATTGGATATCCAAAATACTTTAATATTGGGACATTCATAACTGCACCACCTATTCCCATTGGGGCTGAAATAAATCCAGATATAATTCCAAATATTATCCTATATGGTAATCCAAATTTTTTTTTACTTATCTTGTTTTTACTGGCATTTAGTAAAAGGTAAGTTCCTAAAAAAAATACAACAATAGTAAAAAAAATCACTAAAACTTTTGTTTTCATCAACGCAGCAAAAGTGGTGCCAAGTAAAACTCCTATTACCACAAATAGACCATAGGATTGTACTATATTTTTATCTACTGATTTATGTTTATTGTGAGTGAGAACTGAAACAATTGATGTTGGAATAATAATTGCAAATGAAGTACCTACGGCTAAATGCATTAGATAAATCTTATCAATTCCTAGAGCTTCAAATATAAAAAATAAAAAAGGTACTGTAATTAAACCTCCACCGATACCAAATAATCCAGCAAAAAAACCTACTGGAAATGCCGTAACTATCATTAATAAAATATAAATTGAATATTGATTAGATAAAATAGAGTTTAGCAGTTTAACCTACTCTTGATTCAATATTGTTATATTTAATTTTGTCCATTATGTGATTAATCTTTTCAACATCTGCATCACGAACACACATATTTTGACTTAAGTACCTCTTCCAATAATTAGCACCCGTTTGACCGTGAAATAAACCAAGAGTATGTCTCATGATCTGATTAAGTCTTGTTCCCTTTTTGATTTCCTCCTTAATATAAGGTATCAATTTTTCAATAACGTCTTGTCTACTTGGAATATTTTCATTGTTAAATATATGATTTTCAATATCTGCTAAAAAATATGGTGTATGATAAGCAGCTCTACCTATCATTATTCCATCAGTTTTTTTTAAATGATCCTTAATTTCAGATATTGATGTTATTCCTCCGTTAATTATAATTTCATTATTAGGAAAATCTTTTTTTAAATTATAAACATAATCATATTTCAATGGAGGTATATTTAAATTTTGTTTTGGGGTAAATTTACCTAGCATTGCTTTTCTTGCATGAATAATAAATGTTTTTACTCCTGTAGATTTTATCTTTTTAATGAAATTATAAAAATTTTCATAATCTTCAACATTATCATAACCAATTCTAGTCTTTATAGTAACTGGCAACTTTGTAACTGATTGCATTTTACTTAAACAATCTGCAACTAAATCTGGCTCCTTCATCAAACAAGCTCCAAATTTATTTTTTTCTACTTTTTTACTTGGACAACCTAAATTTAAATTTATTTCATCATAACCAAAATCCTCACCAATTTTTGAAGCTTGTGCTAAAAGTTTAGGTGATGATCCTCCTAATTGAAGAGCGACTGGTTTTTCATTTATATTAAATTCAAGTAATTTTTTTTTATTTCCTCTGTTAATTGCCTCATCAACAATCATCTCAGTATATAAAAGGGTATTTTTTGAAATTAATCTTAGAAAATAACGTTCATGCCGATCAGTACAATCCATCATTGGTGCAACGGACACTTTCCTATTCATGAAATAGTTTACAATTATTTTTTAAGAGTTTGAACCCTCAGATTCATCAGAGTTTACTTCTGTAACTTGATTTTCACTCTCAGAGACCTGTTCTAACGAAACGTCAGCTTGTTCAGATTGATTCTCATCTTCTATTGGAGTTTCGACATCTGGTTGGGTTGTTTGTGATAGTTCAGCTAAATCTTCCTTTGAAACTTGAATTTTCTCTGGAGATTTCCTTGCTCTTTTTGATGGTAAAATAGGTGTTCCACTTTTTGAAATTTCTCCTTTATATAAATTTTCAAAATCATCACCAATGTCTTCATCCGCTTCACTATTATCCTCAACCTGCTCTACATGTTTTCTTAATTTGTAAACGGCACTATCAGTTAAATCTTGAACTTTTATATTTTCTTCAGCAATTTCTCTTAAGGCAACAACAGTGTTTTTATCATTATCTCTTTCTAACGAAGGTTCTATACCTGAATTTAGTTGTGTGGCTCTTTCTTTTGCCACTAGTACTAATTCATATGGACTATCAACTTTATCTATGCAGTCTTCTACTGTAACTCTTGCCATGGCCAAGTATCTATACAGTGACTTAAAAAAAATCAAGGAGATTTTTTATATATATTGAGGATTTAGCTTATTTTTAACAAAAAAAAGAAGAAACAGAGATAAAAAAATATACATAAAAGCAATTAAAGAAATTTGTTCAATCGAGAAACCTTTATCTATTAATAACCCAAACAAAGCAGTACCAAAAGCTGTTGAGAATACCATTAATGCAGTTGTAAGAGCTTTAATTGATCCAATGTACTTAACACCATAAATCTCAGCCCAAGTTGAGGATCCTAGAACATTGGCTAAACCATTGGAAATGCCTATCAGTCCTAAAAATATAAAAGCAGATAATGGTATATCAATATAAAATAATACTAAAGTTGATAATAAAAGAGGAATATTCATAAAAATTAGTAATTTTCTACTTGTGAATTTATCAATTAAAAAACCTGAACTTAACAAAGTAATTACAGAAAGGACTGAATAAACCATAAATGACTGTGCTATAATAAAAGACCCCCATTCTTTTGACTCTATTATAAAGGATTGATAAACAAAAACACCGGTAGCAATCCATGGCATAGCTAACATATTTAAACAAATAATATAAAAACGATAATCCTTAATTACTTCAATTCTTTTCCATTGCCTAATTTCTTTTTTTTCGGATTTTTTTTTATCTTCATTTTCTCTTGAATCAAAATCTAAATTTCTTACCAAAATAAAAGATACAAAAGGTAAAAAAATTAAAATAAAAATAGAGGTTGAAACCCAAATATTTTGCCAAGTAGTTATACTAAGTAAATAAACTATTAAAACAGGTAATATAAATTCTGCTGTCGAAAGACCAAACCATCCTACACTAAGAGCCTTTCCTCTTGATTTAGTAAAATATCTTGTGATAGTAGTTGTGGCTGTATGAGACATCAGTCCTTGTCCTGAAAATCTCATTAAGAAAACAGCAATAAAAAATAGCATTAATGATGAAATTTTAGAAAAGAAAAAACAGGAAAAAGATAAAAGTAAAGAAACATAAAGGGCAAATTTAAAAATATTAATATCGTCTATTTTTTTTCCAGCCCAAATTAAAAGAAAACTACTCAACAGGGTTGCTGACGCATAAATTGAGCCAAATTGTCCATGTGTAATGAGAAGTGTTTCTCTAATACTGGTACTAAACAACCCTAAAAAAAAACTCTGTCCAAAACTTGAAAAAAATGTAAAAATAAATCCAAATATAATTACTTTTAAACTTAAACTTTTAAACATATTAATAAATTATGAGTTGTAATGTTGCTTTTATTGGTCTTGGCGTCATGGGCTATCCAATGGCTGGTTATATATCAAAAGGTGGTCACAATGTAACTGTTTTTAATAGAACTAAAACAAAAGCAGAAAAATGGATTAAGGAATATAAAGGTAAAATGGCGGAAACTCCTGCAGAAGCTGCTAAAGATGCAGAATTTGTTTTTACTTGTGTAGGAAATGATAATGATCTGTCAGAAGTTACAATTGGAAAAGATGGAATTTATAATACAATTAAAAAAGGTGCAGTTCATATAGATAATACTACAGCCTCCGCTGAAATTGCTCGAAAATTATACAAAAATTCTAAAGCTCATGGTTGGGGTTTTTTAGATGCTCCTGTTTCTGGTGGTCAAGCCGGCGCTGAAAATGGAGCTCTTACTGTAATGATAGGTGGTGATCAGGAAGATTTTAATAAAGCAAAGGATAAAATAAATTGTTATAGCAAAAAAATGAAATTGCTTGGAAAAGCCGGAAGTGGACAATTGGCAAAAATGGTAAATCAAATATGTATCGCGGGATTAGTGCAAGGATTATCAGAGGGAATTAATTTTGGAATGAAAGCTGGATTAAACATGCAAGATGTTATTGAAGTAATTTCAAAAGGTGCTGCTCAATCTTGGCAAATGGAAAATAGATATAAAACAATGATTGATGATAAATTTGATTTTGGTTTTGCAGTTGATTGGATGAGAAAAGATTTAAAGATAGCAATGGATGAAGCTAAAAATAATGGTTCATTGTTACCCGTGACAGAACTTGTTGACAAATTTTATGGTGAAGTTCAAGGTTTGGGAGGAAATCGTTGGGATACTTCAAGCTTAATTAAAAGATTTAGAAAGTAATGTATGCAGCCAGCATACTATGAAAATTTAGAAGAAATTCAAAATAAATACTGGTCGATGCTTGATGATGCTGTAACCAATAGAAAATCACCATTTAGAATTCCAGTTTTCATCTGTGCTCATCAAGATGAAGTTGATGGTAGAATAGTTGTTTTGCGTAAATCAGACAGATCAAATAATCTATTACAATTTCATACTGATTTGAGATCTCCGAAAGTGGATATTATTAAAAAAAATAAAAATGCGTCTTTGATTTTTTATGACAAAGAAGAAAAGATACAATTAAGAGTAAAAGCAGAATGTGAAGTGAATAATCAAAATTCTACAACAGAAGAGTCATGGAAAAAAACTCAACATATAAGTAGACGTTGTTATTTAACTGATAGTCCTCCTGGTACTACTTCTGAAAATCCAACTTCTGGAATGATATCTAAATTAGAAGATTTCGATTACTCAATGGAGCAAAGTGAAGAAGGTTATAAAAACTTTACTGTTATTAAATGTAAAATTAAATCTATTGAATGGCTTTATCTTGCAGCTAAAGGACATCGAAGAGCTAAATTTGATTTAGAAAGTAATAAGAATGATTGGTTAGTTCCTTAGTTTAATTAAAAAAATTTATCCAACCGGTTTGATTGTGATTAAAATTGAACAACTCTGGATGAATAATTTCTACAAAAATCTCAAGAGACTCTACCAATCTAGGTCCAGGTCTATTAAAAAATTGATTACCATCAACAATATAAACTTCTTTATTTATAAATGCATTTAACTCACTCCATTTATTTTGCTGAATAAATAAATTTTTGACTTCGTTCTTAGTTTTTTCAATATTATAACCACAAGGTAAAAAAATAATAATTTCTGGATTATGTTTTTGGATTTCATCAAATTTTACCCAATGTGAATCTTTTCCAGATTTACCAAATATATCTTCTCCACCAGATATTTTAACCATTTCTGGTATCCAGTTACCAGCAGCCATCAAAGGATCTATCCACTCTATACATGCTATTGTTTTTCTTGTTTTCTTTAAACTTTTAATTTTAATTTTTTCTACTCTTTCTTCTAATGGTTTAATCAAATTTTTTGTTGTAATCTCATCAATATTAAGACCTTTGGCTACTCTCTTAATATCATCAAAAACATCATCTAAAGTATTAGGTTGAAGAGATATTATTTTAGTATTTTTATTAAGATGATTAGCGACAATTTCCTCAACTTCTGAAAAACTTACAGCACATACCTCACAATGTGCTTGGGTTACAACTACATCTGGATTTAATTTCTTTAATTCACTTACATCTACTTTGTAAACAGATAAGGAGTTTTCTAAAATTTCAGTAATCTGATTGTGAATCTCTCTGCTTGTTCCATCAACATTTATTTTTGGTGAAGTCAGCTTTTTAATCTTGTTTAAGTCTTTTGGATAATCACACTCATGGGATCTTCCTACAATTAAATTTTTTTTTCCAAGAAAAGCAACAATCTCTGTGGCGCTTGGTATTAATGTAACAATTTTTTCCATAGAATTAAAAAATTGAATTTGAATATTTTTTCCAATTATCTTGATAATGTTTTGTGTTTTCCCAAACTGCTTTTTTTTCTTCTTCCGTTACTTCTCTAACAACTTTGCCTGGTGAACCAACTACTAGAGAGTTATCTGGTATTACTTTATTTTCTGTAATGAGAGCTTTGGCTCCTATAATACAATTTTTTCCAATCTTAGCTTTATTTAAAATCACTGCACCTATTCCGATCAAACTATTATCTCCAATTGTACATCCATGGAGCATAACTAAATGTCCAACTGTTACATCTTTTCCAACTTTTAAAGGACAACCAGGGTCTGTGTGTAAAACACTTCCGTCTTGGACATTTGAACCCTCGCCTATATGAATATTTTCTATATCTCCTCTTAAGGTTGCATTAAACCAAATACTAGTGTTTTTTTCTAAAGTAACGTCACCTATTACAACAGCATTTGGAGCCACCCAATTTTCGCCAGAGTTTTTTGGTTTTTTATCTTTTAAATCGTAAAACATAATTTATATATTATTACATTATGCCTATACAAACTCCAATATGTGATTTCGGCCAAAAGGCCCACGACTTTAAGCTTAAATCTACTGATGACAAAATTATTTCTTTAAATGATATCAAAGGTGAAAATGGCACTTTAATAATGTTTATTTGTAACCATTGTCCTTATGTAAAAGCTATTACAAAAGATATCGTTGAAGACTGTAAAAAATTAAAAGATATAGGGATAAATTCTGTTGCTATCTGTGCAAATGATGCAGAAAATTATCCCGAAGACTCTTTTGAAAAAATGATTGAATTTTCAAAAAAAAATCAATTTAATTTTCCTTATTTAATTGATGAAACTCAGGAGGTGGCAAGAACGTATGATGCGGTATGCACTCCAGATTTTTTTGGTTATAATAAAAATCTAGAACTACAATATAGGGGTAGATTGAGAGAACTAAAAAATTTAGTTCCTGTAAGAAAAGGTGATAGCGATTTGTTTAAAGCAATGAGACAAATCAGTGAAATAGGAAAAGGACCAGAAAACCAAACACCAAGTGCTGGATGCAGTATTAAGTGGAAAAATAGTTAATGTACTTAATAGTAACGAGATCTTTTCCTCCAGAATTAGGTGGCATGCAAAGTTTAATGTGGGGCCTTACCAAAGAGATGTCTAAAAACTTTATGATTAAGGTTTTTGCAGATTTTCAAGAAAATCATAAAGAATTTGATAAAAAAGAAAATTTTTCAATTGAAAGAGTTGGTGGAATAAAATTTCTTCGCAAAATAAGAAAAGCACAATTAGTAAATGAATTTTTAAAAGAAAACAAAGTACAAGGTGTGATTGCTGATCATTGGAAAAGTCTAGAGTTAATTAATACTGATAAAAAGAAATATTGTTTAATCCATGGAAAAGAAATTAATCATTCAAAAGGAAGTTCCTTAAACAAAAGAGTGATTAAAGTTTTAAATAATGTTGAAAAAGTAATTGCTAATTCTGAATATACTAAAAATTTAGCGATTAATAATGGTGTAAACAAAGAAAAAGTTATTGTAATTAATCCAGGAGTTGATCCTGTTCAAGAATTAAATAAAAAATCATTAGAAAAAGTTGAGAGTTTGCTCAAAACAAAATCACCAAGATTAATCACAGTTTCAAGATTTGATAAAAGAAAAAATCATGAAAAAATAATTATGGCTCTTAGAAATTTAAAACAAATATACCCTGATATAGTTTATATTTGTGTTGGTTATGGCGATGAAGAAGAAAACATTAAAGACTTAGTAAAAGAACTTGATCTAGTTTCCCAAGTTATGTTTTTTAAAGATATTAGTAGCGACTTAAAAAACTCTTTAATAGCCAAGTCTAATATTTTTGTTATGCCTTCAATTATTCACAAAACATCAGTTGAGGGATTTGGAATAGCTTATGTGGAAGCAGCTCAATACGGTGTTCCCTCTCTTGGTGGAAAAGACGGCGGTGCATCAGATGCAATCAGTCATGATAAAACAGGTTTAATTTGTGATGGAAACAACCTAAATGATATTTATTCTTCATTAAATTCAATGATTGAAAACAAAAAATATCATGTGTTTGGTAAAAATGCTAAAGAATATGTTTCTAAATTTCAGTGGGAAAAAATATTAGAAGATTACAAAAAAATTCTTAATTAAGATTTCTTTTTCGTTAAAGTTTTGTAAATATGCCAAAGAACAATAAGTATTGTTGTAATCAATATACAAACTGTGAGAGTTCTGTCCCATAAAAATTCCCACGAACCATTACTTAAAAGTAATGATCTTCTTAAATTTTCCTCCATTAAGCCACCAAGAACAAATGCTAATATCAATGGAGGCATTGGAAAATCATATAATCTTAAGAAAGTTGCAACAACAGCTATTCCTATCATCAAATAGATATCAAAATTATTAAATGACATTACATAAATTCCTGTGATTGAAAAAAATAAAATTAATGGAATTAAATAATTTTTTGGAACTGCAAGAATTCTAGCTATGTAAGGAATTAGTGGTAAGTTAAGTATTAATAAGATAACCATTCCAATATACATTGACATTATTACAGACCAAAAAATTTCAGGATTAGTCATATACAACCTTGGACCGGGCTGTATTCCAAATCCTAAAAGTGCTCCTAACATTACTGCTGTAGTTCCACTTCCTGGTATACCTAAAGTTAACATTGGAACAAATGAACCTGAACATGCTGCATTATTTGCTGTTTCAGGAGCAGATAATCCATTAACACTTCCCTTTCCAAACTTTTCTTTTTCTTCATCTTTAACCAAATTTCTTTCCATTCCATAAGCTAAGAATGATGCAATTGTTGCTCCAGCACCCGGCAAGACACCAATTAAAAAACCAATAACAGAAGATCTTGGAATTGTTTTGTACATTTTTCCTCGCTCTTCTTTATTAATTTTAATTGAACCTAATTCTGTCAATGAAACTTGTTTAGCAGCAGCTGTTGGATCATTTCTTTTTAGAATAATTGTTAATGCTTCACTCATTGCAAAAGTTGCCATTACGACAAGTACGAAGCTTATTCCATCGGTTAGATTCATGTTATCAAATGTAAATCTAGTAATATCTGACAAAGAATCTTGTCCAACCGATGCCAACATTAATCCAAGCACTACCATCATCATTGCTTTTAAAAACTGCCCTTTTGATGAAAAAGCTGCAATAGCAGTTAATCCTAAAATCATCAGTGCAAAATAATCAGGTGATCTAAATGATAAACTCACTTTAGATAAACTTGGTGCCATGAATAATAAATAAATTGCAGACAATGTTCCTCCTGCAAATGAACTCCATGCTGCAATAGCTAAAGCTTTTCCAGCCTTACCTTGTTGTGCCATTGGATATCCATCAAATGATGTAGCAACTGTTCCTGGAACACCTGGCGCATTTAAAAGAATTGATGATGTAGAACCTCCAAAAACAGCACCATAATAAACTCCAGCCATCAAAATAAGTCCAGTAGCAGGATCAAAGCCATATGTAATAGGTATCATTAAAGCAATCGCAGTCATTGGACCAAGACCTGGTAGCATTCCAATAATTGTTCCAAAGAAACAACCAATCATCACCATGAAAATATTTTGAAATGTTAGCGCTGTAGTTAAACCAATTAGTATTCCTTCAATCATCCCATTACTCCAATAGTTTTTAAGAAAGGATCTCTTAAATAAATATCAAGAAGACCATGTAACAAATACATAAAGGCAGCCACAAACGGGAAAGATAATAAAAACATTAAGATCCATCTTCTTTCACCTAAAAAATAATAAGAGGTAAATAAAAACAATGAGGTTGTTAAAAAGTATCCAACTTTTAAAATTGTTGCTCCATATATAATTGCAATAAGAATTAATATTCCTGTTTTTTTGTATTCTAAATTTTTGTGTTCAACTTTAATAGTATCAGGATCTGGTAAAATTAGTTTTAAACCAGAAAAAAATAAACCAGTGTAACCTAAATAAATAGGAAATGTTCTGGCATTAAAAGGTGCATTTTCATCAAATGCGAAAACTTGGATTTGATAAGCTGTATATAAATAAAATGCTGAAAAAATAAAAAAGAGCAGTGATATAATTTTTGTAGTATTTATATTCACTGCTCTTCCTAATTAATTAATCCAAAGGATTAAATAACTCCTAATTTTTTCATAAGAGCTGTCATTTCTTTAGTTTGTGTTTTTAAAAACTTAACAAACTTTTTGTCTGGGTTATAAATATTAACCCAAGCATTTCTTGCTCTTACTTCTTCCCATTCAGGAGTTTTTTGTACATCACCTAACATTTTAGCAATGGCTTTCTTGTCTTTACTGCTCATGCCTGGAGGGCCAAAAAATCCTCTCCAATTTACAAATTGTACATCATATCCTTGTTCTTTAAGCGTTGGTGCATCTGGGGCATCAGCAACTCTATCAGGTGCAGTAATACCAATAATTCTTACTTGGTCTCTTGCTCCCATAAGTTCACCTAAACCTGTAGAAATAATTTGTGTTTCTCCAGATAAAAGACCAGCTAATGCTTTTCCACCTGCATCATAAGGAATGTAAGCTACATCATTTGGATTTGCTCCAGCAGCTTGAAATGCTAAAGCACCAATTAAATGGTCCATACTTCCTCTAACAGAACCACCAGCCATTTTTATTGAGCTAGGGTTTGCTTTGTATGCATCAACAACATCTTTAAAGTTTTTGTAAGGTGAGTCTTTTGCAACTGCGATTGCACCATAATCACCAATCACTCCAGCGATTGGCACAACATCTTTATAAGATAAAGTTCCAGAACCACTTACATAACCTTTGTGTCTTGTA
>CACKZI010000025.1 GCA_902604605.1 uncultured Pelagibacteraceae bacterium
ACAACTTCATAAATATGCCGTTGATCTTTATAAAAAATTAGAGGAAGAAACAGGAAAAAATGTTGGCTTTAGTGTTGTCTCAAACATTCGTTTAGCAAGTACTAAAGACAGAATGGATGAGTACCACCAGTATGCTGGGGTAGCAAAAACAATTGGTGTAGATGTAAAGTTTTTAACAGCACAACAAGTAAAAGAAATTTGGCCTTTATGTCATACAGATGACTTAGTTGGTGCTATTCAGCATCCAGAGGATGGTTATATTCAACCAGCAGATTTAACACAAGCACTTGCTACAGGTGCTAGAAATATGGGAGCAGAAATTTATCGAAACACAACTGTCTTAGCTATGAAACAAACTAAAGATGGCTGGATCGTAGAAACAGACAAAGGGTCTATTGAATGTGAACATATAATTTCTTGTTCAGGAAATTTTGCAAGACAAACTGGTGAGATGGTTGGATTAGATATACCTGTGATACCAGTTGAACATCAATATATTGTAACTGAACCTCATCCAGAAATTCAAAAAAGAAAAAAAGATGGTCTTCCAGAAATGGGTGTTCTTAGAGATAGTGATAGTAGATGGTATATGAGAGAAGAAGCTGGAGGATTAATTTTAGGTCCTTATGAAGATGGTGCTCCTGCTTGTTATGTCGAAGGCCCTTCAAAAAATTCTGAGTATGAACTATTTCAAGAAGATCTAGATAGACTTGCTCCTCATATTGAAGGAGCAATACATAGAGTACCTGCTTTTGGTGAAGTTGGTGTTAAAAAAGTTTACAATGGTGCAATCTGTTATACTCCAGATGGAAATCCAATAGTTGGTCCAGCATGGGGACTAAAAAATTTTTGGATTAATGAAGGACACAGTTTTGGGATTACAGCAGCTGGAGGAGCTGGTTGGCAGTTAGCTGAATGGATAATAGACGGAGAACCAACAATTGACATGTTAGGTGTTGAACCAAGACGTTATGGAAATTATGCAACTAAATCTTATCTAAAAGCCAAAAATGAAGAAGCATATAGCCACGTCTTTATTACGCATTATCCTGACGAAGAAAGACCTGCTGCAAGACCTCTAAGAACTTCACCGTGTTATGAAAGAATGAAAGATCTTGGTGCTGTGTTTGGACAAAAATTTGGTTGGGAAAGACCAAACTTTTTTGCAACAGATGGAATGGAACAAAAAGACGATTGGTCTTTTAGAAGATCTAAATGGTTTGATGCAATAAAAAAAGAGTGTCAAAATGTAAAAGAGAATGTTGGCCTTTTAGATATGACGGCTTTTGCGAAATGCAGAATTAAAGGACCAAAAGCAGAGGAATTTTTAGATTATTTAGTTGCAAATAAGTTACCAAAAAAAATTGGAAGAATTGGGTTATGTCATGCACTTAATACCAAGGGTGGTGTTCATTCAGAGTTTACAATTATGAAAGAGGCTGAAAATAGTTATTATCTTGTTTCTGCTGGTGCTAATTTAAGACTTGATCATGATTGGATTCAAAAATGGATGCCAACGGATGGATCGGTAATATTTGAAGACCTTACAAATAGCACAGGTGTCCTAGTTATAGCTGGCCCAAAGGCAAGAGAGTTAATGCAAAAAGTTTCTACTGATGATTTTTCGAATGAAAACTTTAAGTGGTTAACAGCTAAGAATATCAATGTGGGATATGCCCCAGTAAACGCAATGAGAGTAAATTTTGTTGGTGAACTAGGCTGGGAATTACATCATCCAATTGAATATCAAAATCATATTTTTGATAAATTGATGGAAGCAGGAAAAGATTTAGGAATTAAACCTTTTGGAATTAGAGCAATGAATAGTTTAAGAGTTGAAAAATCCTATAAACTTGTAGGAACTGAATTATCAATAGAATATTCACCTTATGAGTCTGGTCTAGACAGATTTATTCATCCAAATAAAGGAAACTTTATAGGACTAGAAGCTTTAAACAAATGGAGAGAAAAAGGTTTTAATAATAAATTAGTTACACTTGAAGTTCACAATACTACGGACTCAGATGTGTTAGGAAATAATCCTATTTACAAAGACAATAAAGTAGTTGGAAGAGCAACAGGTGGTGAGTATGGATTTAGATTAGATAAATCAATTGCATTAGCAATGGTAAAACCTGATTTAGCTAATGTAGGTGAAAAACTTAAAGTTGATATATTAGGAAAAATGTATGAGGCTACAATTTTAGAAGAAAGTCCATACGATGTTGAAAATAAATTATTGAGGGCTTAATGAAAATTTTAGTCGCTGTTAAAAGAGTTATTGATTACAACGTACAGATTAGAGTTAAGGAAGATAATACTGGCGTTGTTACTGAAAATGTTAAGATGTCAACTAATCCACCAGACGATAATGCAATTGAGGAAGCTGTTAAAATAAAAGAAGCTGGAAAAGCTACAGAAGTAATAGCTGTGAGTGTTGGTGAAGAAAAAGCACAAGAGACTGTTCGTAAAGCATTAGCTGTTGGGGCTGATAGAGGTATTCTTGTAAAGGCAGATGGAGTTTTAGAACCATTAGCAGTATCTAAATTGTTACAAAAAATAGTTGAAAAAGAAAAACCTGATTTAGTTTTTATGGGTAAACAAGCAATCGATGATGATTGTAACCAAACAGGACAAATGTTAAGTGCGTTACTTAATTGGCCTCAAGCAACATTTGCATCTAAAATTGAAGTTAAAGATAAATTGTTAGAGGTAACTAGAGAAATTGATGAAGGTCTGGAAACAATAGAAATAAATGTACCAGCAATTGTTACATGTGATCTAAGATTAAATGAACCAAGATATGCATCATTACCTAATATAATGAAGGCCAAGAAGAAGCCCATAGAGCAAATTAATGCGTCAGATTTAGGAGTAGATACTTCACCAAGAATCGAGCAAACTAAAGTAGAAGAACCACCAAAAAGAAAAGCTGGAATAAAAGTTTCAAGTGTGGCTGAGTTAGTACAAAAATTAAAAAATGAAGCAAAGGTGATATAAATGTCAGTTTTATTAATAGCAGAACACAATAATAAAGAGCTTAAACCTTTTACATTAAATGCAGCAACTGCTGTCTCACAAATTGATAAAGATGTTCATGCAGTAATTATTGGTCAAAACTGTGGAGATGCCGCAAAAGCACTTTCAGAGTTACCTTTAATTAAAAAAGTAATTCAAGTAGAAGCTCCTTATTATGAAAATTTTGTTGCTGAAAATTTTTCACCTGTAGTTGTTAAACTTGCTGAAAATTATTCTCATATTGCTTGTTCTGCTAATACATTCGGTAAAAATTTAATGCCAAGAATTGCTGCAGCTTTAGACACATCACAAATTAGTGATATCACTAAAGTTATATCAGCTGATACTTTTTTAAGACCAATTTATGCCGGAAATGCTTTTGCAACAGTTAAAAGTAAAGACCCTAAAAAGTGTATTACAATAAGACCAACTTCTTTTGATCCTTGTGAAAGTTCTGGTGGTTCAGCACCTATCGAAAAAGCAGAACCAAGTGGTGAATTTGGACAAACAAAATTTATTAAAAGAGAAGAAATTAAATCTGATAGACCTGAACTTGGAACAGCTAGAGTTGTTGTTTCAGGTGGAAGAGGTATGCAAAGTGGAGATAATTTTAAATTAATAACCTCTCTTGCTGATAAATTGAATGCTGCTATTGGAGCATCAAGAGCAGCAGTTGATGCAGGTTATATAAGTAATGACCACCAAGTTGGACAAACAGGTAAAGTTGTTGTTCCTGATTTGTATATTGCAGTTGGAATTTCAGGTGCTATTCAGCATTTAGCTGGAATGAAAGAAAGCAAAGTAATTGTTGCAATCAACAAAGATGGTGAAGCACCAATCTTTAGTGTTGCAGATTATGGCCTAGAGGCCGATCTTTTTGAGGCTCTTCCGCAATTCTTGGAAGAATTGAACAAATTAAACACTATACAAAAATAATAGAATCTGTAAAAAATTAGATTATGTCCAGAGAGACAATGGAATATGATGTTGTTATTGTGGGAGGCGGACCTTCAGGTTTGTCTACGGCTATAAAACTTAAACAACTAGATCCTAATTTAAATGTTTGTCTATTAGAAAAAGCATCTGAAATTGGAGCTCATATTTTATCTGGGAATGTTTTTGAGACAAGAGCTCTAGATGAATTACTTCCAAATTGGAAAGAATTAAATTCTCCAATTAAAACAAAAGTAAGCAAAGAAAGATTTTTATTTCTTGGAAAAAAAAAATCATTAAGTTGGCCAACTTGGTTATTGCCTGCAGTACAACAAAATCATAAAAATTATATTATAAGTCTTGCTAATTTATGTAGATGGCTTGCTGAACAAGCTGAAGGACTAGGTGTTGAAATTTTTCCGGGATTTCCAGCAAGTGAAATTTTATATAATGAAGATGGCTCAGTTAAAGGTGTAGCAACACAGGATATGGGTATAGATAAAGAGGGAAATAAAAAAGATAGTTTCGAACCAGGGATAGAACTTCTAGGTAAAGTCACTGTTTTTGCTGAAGGTTGTAGAGGACATCTTGGAAAAGAATTAATAAAAAAATTTGAACTTGATAAGAATAAAGACCCACAACAATATGGAATAGGTTTCAAAGAGATTTGGGAAATAGATGAAAAAAAACATGAGGAAGGTTTGGTAATGCATACAGCAGGATGGCCTCTAGATAATCAAACTTATGGTGGAAGTTTTATGTATCATGCGGAAAACAAACAAATTTTTTTAGGGTACGTTATTGGTTTAGATTATAAAAATCCTCACCTATCACCCTTTGACGAATTTCAAAAATTTAAAACACACCCAGCAATAAAAAAGATAATAGAAGGTGGAAAAAGAATTTCATATGGGGCAAGAGCATTAATAGAGGGAGGTTTTCAAAGTTTACCAAAAATGTTTATGCCAGGTGCATTATTAGTTGGATGTGATGCAGGAACTCTAAATATGCCAAAAATTAAAGGATCTCATACAGCAATGAAAAGCGGAATAATTGCTGCAGAAACAATTTTTGAACACATCAAAAATAACAAGGATTTATCAATCTTTGAGGAAAAATTTAATAAAAGTTGGTTATATAAAGAGCTCTACGAAGCTAGAAATGTTAAACCAAGTTTCAGCTGGGGATTAATTTTAGGCATTATATTTACTGGTATTGATCAAATATTATTTAGAGGAAAATTACCTTTAACTCTTAAACACAAACATGCAGATCATGAAACTTTAAAATTAGCAAGTGAAATGCCAAAAATAGAGTATCCAAAACCTGATAATATAATTACTTTTGATAAGACAAGCTCAGTTTACTTAACAGGGACCAATCATGCTGATAATCAACCAGTTCATTTAAAACTTAAAGATCCTTCTTTACCTATAAGTTATACTCTAGAAAAATTTGATGAACCTGCTCAAAGATATTGTCCAGCAGGAGTTTATGAAGTTCAAAAAGAAAATGGTTTAAACAAATTTGTTATTAATTCTCAAAATTGTATTCATTGCAAAACTTGTGATATCAAAGAACCTTCTCAAAATATTACCTGGGTTACACCAGAAGGTGGTGGGGGTCCCAAATATGGCAATATGTAATTAAGATAAATCTATTGCAAATTTCTTCAAAGTTTCTATTGGTAGTAATTTCAACGTATTTTCGTGTGTTCTTTTTAGATAAATAGGACATCCTTTTCCTGCTTCAACTGCTCTAGCATACCAAGTTGCACAAACACACCAGCCATCACCATCTTTTAATCCAGGAAAACCAAATTCTGGATGAGGTGTAATTAAATCGTTTCCAGCATCTTTGCACCAATCTAAAAATTCAGTTGTAACTTTTGCACAAACAGTGTGAACACCATGATCATTTTCATCTGTGTTACAACATCCATCTCTATACCAGCCAGTTAAGGGATCCAAAGAACATTCCTCAAGGTTTTCCCCTAAAACATTTTTTTGATTTTTATTGTCCATAAACATTATAAATTTCATCATCAATATTAGCATTAAATGAAATTGACCTTCTCTCTTCATTGCTATCTTTAAAAGGGAATACTGTATGCATTAAATAATTAGGAAAAAAATAGAAATCACCAACTTCAGGTTTAATATTTAAAGTAGACTTACATAAGAACATTCGTGCACCATGTATTAGTTGTAAATTTCCACCCTTATAATCTTTTCCTTTTTTTTCTTGCGTATGTTTTCCAAGAGTAGATGGAACTTTTAAGAAACCAGCACCAGATATATGTCCACTATGCCAATGTGTTGGATTATATTCATTGGCAAATTGTCTTACTACCCAAGAATTTAAAATTTCAAATTTTTTTACTTTTTGTTTGGTTTCAAATTCTATCCATTTGTTTACACATGATGCTAAAAAAACACCCCATCCAGATTTTTTTATAAATTCAACTTCAAGATTAAATTCTTGTGTAACATCTCCAACTAAGTTGTCACCAGCATCTAAAGTTTTTGTTTTTTTTTCATCAGTTAAAATTTTATCAATGTATTGATTTATATTATTAACAATATTTTCTGGAATTTTAACCTTTAAGACTGATGGTCCAAAGTTTTTTAATATTCTACTATCTAGCTGCTCACTCATTATATTTTAGTTGGATTAGGTTGTCCTTTATAAACTTTTTCAGGATCAAATTTTTTTCCTTTTTCTAAAAATTTCATTTTAATTTTTCTTCCATTATTAATCAGACCAAGTGGTATTGATCTATAAAAACAAGATCTGTAACCTACATGACAACTTGCACCATTTCCAATATCTACAGTTAACCAAATTGAATCTTGATCATCATCAATTCTAATTTCAATTACCTTTTGGATGTAACCGCTAGTTTTGCCTTTGTGCCAAACTTCATTTCTTGATCTGCTAAAATAATGTGCTTCTTTAGTTTCGATAGTTCTTTTTAAAGCTTCAACGTTCATATAGCCATGCATTAGAATATCTTTAGTCTTATAACACATTGTTATCACTGGAATTAATCCATCATTATCAAATTTAGGAGATAAGAGATCACCTTCCTCAATTTCAACTACATTTTCTCTTTTTTTGAACATATGAGGTGATTATGTAGCATATATATAGATATATTAAATATTTTAAAAATATACATTTATAGGTATAAAACGTGCAATGAAACTTGTAAAAAATACAGATCAGAAACAAGATCTTAAAAAAATTTCAGATAAAGAGGCGGAAGAGGCTTTCAGGACTATTTTAACATGGATTGGAGAAGATCCAAATAGAGAAGGTTTATTGGAAACACCTAAAAGAGTTATTAAAGCTTTCAAGGAATATTTCAAAGGATATAAAGAGGATCCTAATCTTGTTTTAGATAAAACTTTTGGAGATGTTGAAGGTTATGATGATATGGTCGTTCAAAAAAATATTTCAGTACAAAGTCATTGCGAACATCATATGGCACCAATAATTGGAAAAGCTCATGTAGCTTATATTCCTAAAGATAGAGTCGTAGGTTTAAGTAAATTAGCAAGAGTTGTAGAGGTTTTTTCAAAAAGATTACAAACCCAAGAAAGATTAACCATGCAAATTGCAAACACATTGATGAAATCACTTGATGCTAAAGGTGTTGCTGTCACCATAGACTCAACTCATCAATGCATGACTATGAGAGGAATTAAAAAGGAACAAGCCTCTACAGTTACAAATTATTATTTAGGTCAATTTAAAGAAGACTTAAGTTATCAAAATAGATATTTAAGATTTATTAGCATATCAAAAGATTAAAGTGCCAGATCAATTTAAAGCATTAATTTTAAATCAAAAAGGTGAAGAGTTTTCTAGAGAGGTTAAATCTATAGACAAAAGTTTTTTAAAACACGGTGATGTAACTGTTAAAGTTGACTATTCAGATCTTAATTTTAAAGATGGAATGATTTTAAAAAATGGTGGACGACTAGTAAAGGAATTTCCTCATATTCCAGGTATAGATTTTTCAGGAACAGTGCTTGAAAGCCAAAATTCAAAATTTAAAGAGGGGGATGAAATTATTTTAACGGGATTTAGAGTAGGTGAAATTTTTTATGGTGGTTATTCTCAAATTGCCAAAGTTAATGGAGATTTCTTAATTAAAAAACCAAAAAATTTAACTAGTAAGCAAGCAATGATACTTGGAACTGCTGGGTTTACATCTTTGATGAGTGCTTTTGCAATTAAAGCTAGAGAAGAAATTTTATTAGGAGAAAAAGTAAATAATGTTTTAGTGACTGGTGCAACAGGTGGAGTTGGTAGTGTTGCGGTGATTGCACTAAACAAAATGGGGTATAATGTTACTGCTGTTACAGGAAAAGATTCGAAATCAGATTATCTAAAATCTCTTGGAGCCCAAACTGTTGTTAATAGAGCTGAATTTGATAAGGACCCACGACTAATTGATAAAGCTTTATGGGATGGTGTAGTAGACACTGTAGGTGGAAAAATATTAGCAAATGCAATAGTTCAAACTAATTCAAATGGAATTATAGCTGTTTGTGGAAATGCGAATACCAATGAACTAAATACAAATGTAATACCATTTATGTTAAGAGGAATTAAACTTTGGGGAATGGACTCTGCAAATTGCAGCATCAAAAGAAGAGAGTTTATTTGGAGTGAAGCTGCAAATTTAATTGATTTTAGTTTATTAGAAAAATCTATTCAAACAGTGAGTTTAGAAGAATTAATTGAAACATATCCTAAAATATTAAAAGGTGAAATTTCAGGAAGAGTTTTAGTTGATCTAAATAAATAATGGATTGGGACAAATTAAAAATATTTCATGCAGTTGCAGAAGCAGGTAGTTTTACTAATGCAACAATTAATTTAAATCTTAGTCAATCAGCGATAAGCAGACAAATTCAATCACTGGAACAAGATTTAAAGGTCCAATTATTTGAAAGACACGCTAGAGGATTAACTCTTACTGAAAACGGTGAATATGTTTTTAAAACAGCCCACGAGGTTATAAGTAAATTAAAAGAGGTTGAGACTTCTTTAGGAGATCAAAAGAATAAACCTACTGGAAAATTAACTATTACCACTGTTAGAAGTTTTGGCACACACTGGTTAACACCTAGAATTCAAGAATTTATGCGTTTAAATCCTGAAATTGAGATTGAATTAGTTTTTGACGATAAAGAGCTAGATTTAAGCACAAGACAAGCAGATATTGGTATTTTTATGAGAAGGCCCAAGCAACTCAACTACATTCAGAAAAAGCTGGTTGATATAAAGTACTTTATATATGGTTCTAATAAATATCTTGAAAAACATGGTATGCCTAAAACTATTGGAGATTTGAATAAGCACAAGTTTATTTCCTTCGGAAAGGGTGCTCCATCTCCAGTTTATAATCCTGATTGGGCTTTAAAACTTGGAATTCACGACGGTAAAAAAAGAAAATCTATAATGAAAGTAAATAGTGTAATGGGTCTACTTTTAGCAGTAGAATCTGGAGTTGGTCTTGCGGCTTTACCTGAGTATTTAGTAAGTAACTCAACCAATGTAATTAAAGTATTGCCTAAATCAGAGGGCCCTATTACAGAGGCTCATTTCGTTTATCCTCAATCATTAAAAAATACAGCTAGAGTTCAAGCTTTTAGAAACTTCTTATTCAGTAAAATAGGCGACTGGAAAGTTTAAAATTTAAAAACAACCATAGGTTTAGAGTGCGACACAATTGCAATTGATAATCATTATCATTGCGAATAGTTATCATTTTCAATTAAATAATAACAACAATAATAACAGGGAAATTAATGAAAAAAATATCAATTATATCATTAATTGCATCAATATTTATTTCAACTTTTGCGGTTGCTAATGAAGTTAATGTATTTAATGCAAGACACTATAAAGCTGATGCAGACCTTTATTCCAAGTTTACAAGTATGACTGGAATTAAAGTTAATCTGATAAATGGAAAATCAGGTGCCTTAGAAAAAAGAATAATCGAAGAAGGAGCTGATTCTTCTGCAGATCTTTATATTACTGCTGACGCTGGAAGATGTGGTGCAATGGATAAAAAAGGTCATCTTCAAGGTGGTTTAACATCTGCAGCTATAAAAGCTGCTGTTCCAAAAAGCTTTAGAACAAGCAAATGGGTTGGAATAGCAAAAAGAGCTAGAATAATTTATTATTCACCTGAAAGAGTTACTGGTGCTGAATTATCTGGAATGTCTTATGAAGGTCTTGCTGATCCTAAATGGAAAGGAAGATTAGTAATAAGAAAATCTAGCAACATATATAATAAAT
>CACKZI010000026.1 GCA_902604605.1 uncultured Pelagibacteraceae bacterium
TTTCTATTTGAAGTATTATTTTCATTGAGATATTCAAAAGTTGTAATTAAATTGTTTAAGCTAATTTTTGTGATTAAATTCTCATAACTTGTATCTTTAATGTTATTTTTTGATGCCGTATCATATTTAATGTTTAAAATTTTGTTAGGATTATAGCTGATTTCACTAAAAAAATTTGATGTTTTTTGATTCAGCTGGTTGATATTTGGTAAATCTTCATTTTCATCAAACCTTAAATTATTTGCTACTTTAAAACTAAATAATTCGTCCGAATTTGATTTTTTTAAAACAGAAAATTCATTACCGTAGGTTAGGGACATCCCACCCTCAACAGTATCATTTGATGATAATCTTTCTAAATTGTATATGTTTGTTGTGTCTAATTTAATTTCTTTATCACTTATATTTTTTGTATTATTTGGACTAATTTTTAACGCCATTTTTGGTTTTAACAAATTTTGAAAATTTTCGTTCTCTTTGATAAGAGGTAATGAGCTATTAAATTGAAACAATCCTGAAGAATAATAATTAGCATCTTCATCAAAGTTTTCAGAATTTTGAGAATCTGAGTTTACGTTTTTTATTATAAATTGATAATTGTTATAAAAACCATTTTTCGATATTTTAGGATTAGAATTAAAGATCAAGTTATTGATATTTGTTTTTTCAAAAATATTTGTATCATAATTTCTTATTAAATTGTTTGTTCTAAATGATAGATTTCCATTAAGGTTTTCCATATTATCAAAATTCTTAATTAGATCAAAGCTAGGCAAAATGAATTCATATTTATCACTATTATTTGTTTTGTTTAAATCTTCATAAACAATAAAATTTGTATTTATAGATGTATCATCAGAGTAAAGAGATAAATTAAATGAATTTTCTAAAACGTCGTATCTGTTAATTATAGGTGATAGTAATTTACTTGATTTAAGATATGTATCATTTGAAGTCTTTTCTATGTTTAAATCTAAATTACTATCTTCAAAGTAAGAAAAATTCATGTTTTTATTATATTTGTAAAAAAAGTGGCTTTTTGAATTAGCATTAATTTCTTTAAATAAGCTTATGTCACTAAGATGTGAACTGTTTTTGTTTACTTGTCTATATTCAGTTTGAAGTAAAATTTTATCATCCGTATATACTCTAGGGGTTATTGTCATATCTTTATTCATGGAAATAGCAAAAAAATATGGAACATTTAAATAGTTATCTGAATTTGTTGAGTTTTTAAAAGTTGGTACTAAGAATCCTGACCGTCTTTTAACAGTTGGATCTGGATGAAAAAACTTTGGAAAATACATAACCGGCACGTCATAAACTTTGAGCCATGCATTCTTATAATTGACTACTTGTCTTTTTTTATTATGTTCAATCTCTTCAGCTGATAATTGCCATGGAGGACAAACGTCATTTTTTTGGCATGTTGTAAATACTCCTTTACTTATAAATGTTGAGTCTTCATTATTGATAATACTTCTACCTTTAAGTCTAGGTTCATTATCTTCATTAAAAGATTTATTATCTAAATTTATAGTTACATCTTTCCCGTAGAGGTTGTTTGTGAGCGTATTAATATATGCAAGCTCAATATAAAAATTATTATTACTAGTGTCTTTAAAATTTGAATCTTTTATTTTTAAAATATTTTTTTCTATATTGTAATTAAAATACTGAGTATCAAATATATTTTCAAATTGATCTTGTAAAATTGAATGTGTTTTAGACTCTAATATCTTTGAATTGAAATTATAATTTAATAGATCTGTTTCAATAGAAATTTTTTTTTCAGTATTTAAAATTTTAACATTTTTTTTGGCAATTAAAATTGAATTAATTCTATCTATTTCAACTTCATCGAATTGAATTTCTAAGTTGTCTGGTTTTATAAAGGCAGTTCCATTGAATGCTTTTAAAAAATCTAATTCTTGATTGTATTCAAAATTTTTTGCCTGTATCACTAAGTTTTTGTCATCAGATATTGCAGTACCTTCAGATGCATAAATTAAGTTACCTTCATCTTTAATTTTAATATCAGTTGTTTTGAATTCAAAAGGATCAGCAAAGGAAATATTACTAAAAATAATATTTAATATAAAAAAAACTGTGTAGAACTTATTTTTCATTAACCCTAATTAAACCTATGATTGCAAATAAAGAAATAAAAAGAATTGGCAAGAAAATAGATGCTATAATTGGTATTTTTCCATTGTTTCCCAAAGAACTGAACATAAAATTCATATAATAGATTAAAACTGACATAAAAATTCCTAATATTATGTGAAAAAAGAGCGATTTATTTTTTTTGAAATTAAACATTATGATTGAAGATAGAATAGTAAGTACAGCATATAAAATAGGTGTTGAAAATAGTTTCATCAAATGAATCACTATTTCATCCGAAGAGTAGCCTAAATTCTCATAATCTTTCTTTAAATTAAAAAGTTCTAATAAATTTAAAGTAGATATGTTTGAAAACATACTACTTATCTTTTCTTTATCAAAATTTGTTATCACCGATAGTTGTTCAACATTTTTTAATGAAACATTTTCACTATTAATTGTAGGGTCTGTAATACTCCATAATTTTGATTTTATATTAACTTTTTTTGACTCAATTGTTCTAAGTAATTTAAATTCCTCATCAAATTCATTTATAATTACATCTAATAAATAATCATCAGCAATATTACTCGCTTTGATTATTAAAATATTATCATTAATTTCGTCTTTTAACCATAATCCACTATCTGTTACAGCAGCTAGATATCTATTATCATTAGAAAAATTATTTTTGATGTCTGTATAGAAAAATTTAAGTTTTGATGCAGCATTGTAATAAAAAAAAACAGTTAACAAACCTATTAAAAATGAAGAGAAGAATAAAATTTTAATAATTTTTAAATTACTTAATCCATTACTTTTCATTAAGTTAATTTCATCTTTTTTAAAAAGATCGTAAAATAAAAACTGAGTTGCAATAAGAAATATAAATGGAAATATTTCAAACAATGTAATTGGTGCACTTAAAATTACTAGAAAATATGGAGTTAAAAAATTGACATTTATATTTTTAAAAAAAGATATTTCTTCTAAAATACTTAAAATAATAATTAGACTAAAAAAAACTAAACTTACAGTTAAAATTTTATTTATAAAATTTTTAATTATATACTTTTCGTAAGTTTTAAACATTTTTTATCCTTAAATAAAAATAAATGTAAATTAAAATAAAGCTTAACCATGGAATAGCTAAATAAAGTGTTGTAGCCGAATTTGAAATAGTAGAATATCTTAAGCTACCCTCAGATATTACTAAAATAAAAAAAGTTATCAAAAAAATAATTCTTTTATTTCTTTTGTAATTTACATTATTTTTTGAAACAACTGTCAAGAAACAACATAACAATGCAATTAATGGAATATACAAAGGCTTATAAAATCTTTTAAATAGTTCTTGTTTAATTTCATTAAAAATATTTGGCTGACATGTCAAACTTCTGTCTTCTAAAATAATGTTTTTATTAAGAATTTGTTGTGCACATTTAAAAAGATTAATTGTTGGTAATTCTTGAATTTTAGGATGTAAAATTGTATTTGTTGAATATTCAGCTAAATTAAAATCTATTTGTTCAAACTCAAAAGCATTAACTTTTGATTTTTCTAAATTAAGTATTTTTCCGTTATATAATCTAAATATCTTTTTATTTTCATTATCGATTAAAGTACCATTTTTTGCATAAATCATTCGTGAATTTTTTTTAGATGAGTCGTCGAGAAAAATATTTGAGTAAGTCCCATCATCATTTTTTTCATTGATAAAAATTGTTAAACCATCAACTGCATTAATAAACTTACCTTCTTTTATTAATGAAGTAAAAAAGTCTATGTTTGAGTTTTTTAGGTATTCTCTTGCTTTTAATTGTGAAAAAGGTGAGAAAAAACCACCAATCCATATTTGCAGTAAAGTCAAAATTAAAGATAAAATCAATACTTTATTTGCAAAATTAATTTTACTTACCCCAAATGTCCAAAAAATTTGTAACTCATTTTTTGTCTCATAATCAACAATGATATAAAAAAGTGATATAAAAAAGATAAAGGGAATTATTCTATGGATAATTTTTGGGAAATTTAGAATTATATAAGAAAAATAGGTTTTTAAACCATGTCCATCTTGAGTAACAAAATCAAAATAGTTTACAGCTTGAATTGTCCATACAATCATGCCTATTGTGAGACACATAATTATGAAAAAAATCGAGGTATCTTTAGCAAATTTTCGAAATATTAATTTTTTCATTGAAAATAAAATTTTAACTTTATATATACCATTCGACACGTATAGAGTGTATTAAAAATTATGACAGTCCAAATTTATTATAAAAGCTCAGGATCCGAAAAAAACTCAAATAATCTAGTCTTATTTGTTGATGAAAAGTTCAATATAAACCCCCTAAAAAAAGATCTATCTAATTCAGAGTTTTTTTACATAAATGATTTATTAAAAAATAGTGATTTGAATAAAAATTTGTTTGTTTTTGAACTTAGCTCAAAAAAAAAAATAATTTTAGTTTCAATAAAAAAAAATATTAAAATTTTTGACATAGAAAATCTGGGAGCAGAAATGTATGGACGTATAAACTATGGAAAAAGTAGTGAATACTTATTAAAATCTAATACTACAATTAGTAAAGATAAAAATTTTATAGGACATTTTCTTCATGGGTTTAAATTAAAATCATATGATTTTAACAAATATAAATCAAAAAAAGATACAAGACTTATAACTATAAATGTATTAGGAAATAAACCTTCAAGTAATAATCTATTAAAGTTTAAAGCTTTAGAGGAAGGGACTTTTTATACTAGAGATCTAGTTTCAGAGCCAGGAAATGTTTTACATCCAGATGAGTATGCAAAAAGATTAAGATCTCTTAAGCAGCATGGTTTAAAAGTTAATATATATGACAATAAAAAGTTAAAAAAAATGGGCATGAACGCTTTGCTGGGAGTAGGGCAAGGAAGTGTAAGAGGATCATATCTTGTAACAGTTGAATGGAATGGTGCCAAAAATAATTCAAAACCTTTAGCTTTTGTTGGTAAAGGTGTTTGTTTTGATACAGGTGGTTATTCACTTAAACCAGCTAAATTTATGGAAGACATGACATATGATATGGCAGGGTCAGCAGTAGTAGTTGGTTTAATGAAAAACTTAGCGTTAAGAAAAGCAAAAATTAATGCAGTTGGTGTTGTTGGACTTGTAGAAAATATGGTAAGTGGAAACGCTCAAAGACCCGGAGATATTGTTAAATCTTATAGCGGTAAAACAATAGAAATATTAAATACAGATGCAGAAGGTAGATTGGTTTTAGCTGATGCTTTAACTTTTACTGAGAAAAAATTTAAACCTAAATTTATGGTTGATTTAGCAACTTTAACTGGTGCGATAATAGTTTCTTTGGGTTCGGAGTATGCAGGACTTTTTTCAAACAATGAAAAATTATCTAAACAATTGCTTGAAGCTGGAGAAAAAGTTGAAGAAAAATTATGGAGAATGCCGCTACATAAAAATTATGATAAATTAATAAATTCTAAAAACGCTGATATGCAAAATATAAATTATATAGGAGGAGCTGGATCTACAACAGCTGCACAATTTTTACAGAGATTTGTTTTAAATAAAACACCTTGGGCTCATCTAGATATTGCTGGTATGGCATTTTCAAAATATGGAGGTGCATTGAATTCAGGTGGAGCTACTGGTTATGGGGTAAGATTATTAAACCAACTAATAGAGGACTATTATGAGTAATATAGAGCAAACTTTGTCAATTATTAAACCAGATGCAGTTGAAAGAAATTTAGAGAATGAAATTAAAGAAATGTTTAAAAATAAAAATTTTAAAATTGTTAAGGAAAAAAAAATTCAAATAGAAAAATCTGAGGCTGAAAATTTTTATAAAGTTCACGAAACAAAACCTTTTTATAATGATTTGTGTTCATATTTATCTTCTGGTCCAATTTTAGTTATGATTTTAGAGAAAGAAAATGCCGTGCTTGATAATAGAGAGTTAATGGGAGCCACAAACCCAAAAGACGCTAATGATGGAACAATAAGAAAAAAATATGGAATTTCTATTGATAAAAATTCAGTTCACGGTTCAGATAGTATTGAAAATGCAAAAATTGAGATAGATTTTTTTTTTAAAGACTAGTTAAAAATTTTTAGTACAGCTGCTCGATACAGCTTATGTTCCTCTTTGATAATCTTTTTATCTAAGGAACTCACAGTTTCATTTTTAGTAATTTTAACTTTTTTTTGTAGAATAATTTTTCCCGAGTCTAGTTTCGCAGCCACATAATGAACGGTACAACCAGAGAATTTTTCATTATTCTGCAAAGCTCTCACACTAGTATTTAAACCTTTATACTTAGGTAGATATGATGGGTGAATATTAATAATTTTTCCTTTAAATTTTTTTATAAAATCATTTGATAAAATCTTCATAAATCCAGCAAGACAAATAAATTTAATATTTCTTTTATTGAGTATTGTTAAACAGTTCTTTTCTGCAATTTTATTCTTTTTGAAATTAATTATTTTATTTTTAATTTTGTGCTGATTGGCATATTTCAATCCAAAAGCTTTTTTACTTGAAATAACTAAATCAATTATAATTGGAGATTTTTTAGTTTTTGAAAATTTAATAAGATTATTTAGATTGCTTCCTCTACCAGAAATAAAAACTGCTGTTTTTATTTTTTTAAGACCAGTCAATTTTTCCTTTAAGTTTTACTTTATTTTTTCCAGAAGTTATTTTGCCAATTACATAAGGTTTAAATTCTTTTGTAAAATACTTATTTATTTTATCTAAATCTTTTGCATTTATTACTAAACAAAAACCAACTCCACAATTGAACGTTCTTAACATTTCTTTATCATCAATATTATGTTTTCTAAGCCATTGAAAAATTTTTAAAGTTTTTATTTTTTTTAAATCTATTTCAGCACATAGATTATTTGGAATTATTCTTTTAATATTATCAGGTAAACCACCACCAGTTATATTTGCACATCCATTTATTAAATCTTTATCTATTAATTTAATTATTTCTTTTACATAAATTTTTGTAGGTTTAATAAGTTGTTTCTTTAAAAAAAGATTTTTTTTAATGTCAATTTTTTTTTTTTTAACCAAATATCTTACAAGAGAATAACCATTAGAATGTAAACCACTTGAAGGGACAGCTAAAATAAGATTATTTTTTTTTATTTTTTTTTTATTTAAAATTTTTTTTTTATCTACAATTCCAACAGCAAAACCTGCAATATCAAATTTACCTTTTTCATATGTACCTGGCATTTCAGCAGTTTCACCACCAACCAAATCACAATTTGAAATTTTACAACCTTTTATAATTCCTTTTATTATTGCTTTTAACTTTGAAAAATTAATTTTATTTATTGAAATATAATCTAAAAAGAAAATAGGTTTTGCACCCTGAACTATCAAATCATTTACACTCATTGCAACTAAGTCTATTCCGATTGTGTCATATTTATTTATTATATTTGCAATTTCAATTTTGGTTCCAACTCCATCTGTACAAGCAACAATTTTAGGGTCTTTAATGTTTTTGGGAATATTTGAAATAGAACCAAAACCACCTATGTTATTAAACTTTTTTTTGCCTCTTTTCTTTGATGATATTTTTGAAATAAAACTTACAAATTTATCTGCAGCGGTAATATCAACACCACTTTTTTTATAGGTAATTAAGTTTTTATTCATTATTATAAAGTATGTTAAGTAAATATAAAAAAATTCATTTAGAAATCTTATATATTTTTTTAATAATTCTATCTCTAATAATATTTTTTTTTTCCACAAGTAAAGTACAGGCTAAAGCTTATACAATTAACAACATAGAGATATCAGAGCCATTTGAGATTAATTTTGATAAAAATAAGGTTATAGATATAGGTTTTAAAAAAGCATTTTCTGAATTGATTTCATTAATTACAAGTTCAATTGATAAAAAAAAAATTGGCCAAGTAAGATTAAATGAAATTAAAGGAATGATAGAATCTTTTACTATAAAAGAAGAACAATTTATTGATGAAATTTATTATGTTAATTTAGGAGTTTCATTCAACAAAAAACAAATTTTTAATTATTTGGAAAAAAGAAACATCTTTCCATCTATACCAGTTAAAAATAAATTTTTATTTATACCTATAATAATTGAGGAAAATAAAAAAGACCTACTGATATTTTCAGATAATGAAATCTATAATGAGTGGAATAATCTGAATAAAAGTTCGTATTTGATAGAATATATTTTACCAACGGATGATTTGGAAGATATCAACTTTATAAGAAATAACTTTGAAAATATTGAACAATATAATTTTATAGAAATAATAGATAAATATGATTTAGATGACTCAATAATTGCTCTTATTTTCAAAAATGATGAAGAAATAAGAATTTTATCTAGAATTACAATTAAAAATAATATTGTACTTAAAAACCAAACCTTTTCTAATATAAATTTAAGCAATGATCAACAAAGAGAAAAAATCATAAATGATTTAAAGACAATATATGAGGATTACTGGAAAATGTTTAATCAAATTAATACTTCAATTAAATTATATCTTAATATCAAAGTTGAAAATTTAGATAATTTTAAAATTATGAGTTTTGAAAAAAATTTAATGAATATTGATTTAATAAATGATTTTTTTATAACAAAATTTGATAAAGATCATACTTATTATCAAATCGTTTTTAATGGCACCCTAGAGACTTTCTTAAAAACAATGAATTTTTATAATTATGATTTTGATACTCAAAACAAGATATGGGTTTTAAGATGAAAGATTTAGATCAACAAATTTTAAAATTTGAATATGACAAAAACTTTAAAAATGAGGATTTTTATATTTCAAAAAGTAATCAAGCAGTTTTTGATATATTAGAAAGATGGCCAAAGTGGGAAAAAAATTTCCTTAATATAAGTGGTGAAAAATTTTCAGGAAAGACACATCTAGTGAGCATATTTATAAAAAAATTTAAGGGAATTAAATTAGAAGCTAATTCATTTAGTGAAATTTATTTAAAAGATATAAAGACTCATCAAAATATTATTCTTGAAAATTTAAATGAGAATATTAATGAAAAGTTGATATACACATTATTTAATATTATTGAGCAAGAAAATAAATATTTGATTGTCACTTCATTAAAACCAATAGTAAATTTGAATTTTCAACTGACTGATTTAAAATCAAGAACAAAAAATTTCCTTTTACAAAATATTGATAAGCCAGATGATGAATTAATTTATGCCCTTATTTTGAAAAATTTATCAGATCGACAAATTTCTTTGGATAAAAAGTTAATAGATTATATAATCAAAAGAATTGATAGATCATATGGCAAAATATTTGATTTCATATATAAGATCGATCAAATGAGCTTAAAAAAGAAAAAATCTATTAATTTTGAATTAATTAGAAATACTTTGGAGGAATGATTGAATAAATACAGAAGTCACTATTGTAATCAATTAAGAAATGAAGATGTAGCCAGCAAGGTATTTTTATGTGGTTGGATTAATAAAAAACGAGACCACGGGAATCTTTTATTT
>CACKZI010000027.1 GCA_902604605.1 uncultured Pelagibacteraceae bacterium
ATGCTTTTTTTGCATTTCCACCATCATTTGCTCAAGGAGCGTCACAATCTATAGAAGGTGCTTATGAATTATTCAAGAATATTCAGAATAATAACAAAAATGATTTTTTTAAAAAAAGAGAAAAGAGGATAAAAATGGTAAATATCAGATCAAAACTTAATCAATTTGCTTTTCATTTTTCTAATCCGTTAACTGTATTTTTAAGAAATTTTGTTTTGAAAAGATTGGTTAAAAATAAAAAATTTTTAGAAATTTACTTAGGAAAAATTTATAACGGTTAACTTTTGGAGACCAATCTTTGCCTTAAATTATCTATTGGAACTACTGCGCCATTAAGATTATAATGCCAAAAAGTCCATCCATTGCAACTTTCAGAACCTAGAATTGTAGCTGCTACTTTGTGAATTGAGCCCTCTGTTTGTGCATGTTTAATACTTCCATCAGCCATAATTTTTGCACTAACTTTCTTCTTGTTATCGAAAATAATTGTACCCGGTTTTATTATTCCTAACTCAACCAATGAACCAAAAGGTATCCTTGGCTTAGATCTATTATTTTTAAGTGTATCAAGATAGTCATCCTCTATAACTTTTGTATTTTTTAATCTTTGCATTGATGCTTTAAAATAAGCTTTTTCTCTCTCTATACCATAATAATTTCTACCTAATTTTTTGGCTACTGTTGCTGTAGTTCCAGAACCCAAAAAAGGGTCTAAAACTAAATCATCTTTATTTGATGTTGCTAACAAAATTCTATGAAGTAGGGCCTCAGGTTTTTGAGTTGAATGTACTTTTTTACCATTCTTTTTTAATCTTTCAGGCCCACTACAAATTGGTAAATCCCAATTTGATCTCATTTGAAGATCATCATTTAAACATTTTAAAGATTGATAGTTAAAAGTGTATTTTGATTTCTCTGATTTTGATGCCCATATTAAAGTTTCATGTGCATTAGTAAATCTTGTTCCTCTAAAGTTTGGCATTGGATTTTTTTTACTCCAAATAACATCATTTAAAATCCAAAAGCCTAAATTTTGAATTGCCGTGCCTACTCTAAAGATATTATGATAGCTTCCAATTACCCATATAGCTCCATCTTTTTTCAAAATTCTCTTACATTCATTTAACCAAGCATATGTGAAGTCATCATATTTTTTAAAACTTTCAAATTGATCCCACTTGTCAGTCACGGCATTTACTTTAGATCTATCAGGTCTAGTTAATTCACTTTTTAATTGTAGGTTGTATGGTGGGTCAGCAAAAATTAAGTCAAAAGTTTCTTTTGGAATTTTTTTTAATTCCTCTAAGCTATCACCGTTAATTAATTTATTTTTAAAGCTTAAGTTCATTTATAAAAATAAATTAGACTCTAAAAAGATTCTTAGGTCAACCTACGATTGAATTATTTGGATTTGAATTGTGTAAGACTTA
Source organism: uncultured Pelagibacteraceae bacterium (assembly GCA_902604605.1). Classification (GTDB taxonomy): domain Bacteria; phylum Pseudomonadota; class Alphaproteobacteria; order Pelagibacterales; family Pelagibacteraceae; genus Pelagibacter. The sequence continues at coordinate 1,431 of CACKZI010000027.1, forward strand.
ATGATGATAACAATATCTTGTGTTTCTACGTGAAACCTATTTTATTTTATTAATAGGCGAGAAATTTTTTCTATGTTGACTTGTTACTCCTAAATTTTTTATGGCTTTTAAGTGTTGTTTTGTTCCATAACCATAATTTGTATCCCAATAATAACCTTTAAATTTTTTTCCAAGATTAGTTATCATCTTATCACGTGTAACTTTAGCAATAATAGATGCTGCAGAAATAGATGGTATTTTTTCATCACCTTTTACTATTGATTTTAATCTGTAAAATTTAATATCAGGTAATTTATTTCCATCTATCAAAACTAGTGTTGGTTTTTTTTTAAGTTTTTTGATTGCTCTTTTCATGGCTAATAAACTTGCATGAAGAATATTAATTTTTTCAATTTCTTTTACAGAGGCTTTTCCGATAGCCCAAATCGAATTTTTTTTTATATATTTTGATAAATTTTCCCTTTTAGTTTTTGTTAAACTTTTAGAGTCTTTCAATAATTTTTTATTGATGGTTTTATTTAAAATAACCGCAGCAGCGTAGACCGGTCCGATTAAACTACCTCGACCAACTTCATCAACCCCAGCAACAATTTTCATTAAATATTAATATTTAAATCTTTTATTTTATTTTTTATTTTTTTTAAATCTCCCCAAGAAAATTTTTTATTTTCTGGAAATCTAATTAGATATGAGGGACTAAAAGTAATCATAATAGGTAAAGTTTTATTTTCTAAAATTATTTCTTTCCATTTTCCTCTCTCATTAGAAATTTTTGTATTTATGCCTGTTATTGCTTCCATTGCAGTACTGCCCATAAGAATAATTATTTTAGGATTAATTATTTTTATATGCTCTTTTAGATATATTGAATAACGTTTAATTTCTTGTGCAGTTGGTTTTCTATCTTCCGGAGGTCTATAATTGACAGAATATGTTGAATAAATATTATTTTTTTTTAAATTTATAGCTATAAGCATTTTCTCTAAAAGAACCCCAATATCTCCCTGAAAAGTTAAACCCAAATTATCCTCATTTGCTCCAGGCGCTTCTCCAATCAACATGATTGGACTATCTATATTTCCATCTCCTAAAACTAAGTTTTTTGAGTTGTTTTTTAAATTACAATTTTCAATTGAACCAATTTTTTTTTTTAACTCTAATAATTTAATGTTTTTATCTGAATTATTTGTTTTATCTTTTTTAGAAAAATCTCTAAATCTATCAATGGGATTGTTTTCAAAAATAAAATCACTCTCAAATGTATCCATTAATATCTGGGTATATTTAGCATTTTGATTTAAATCATTTTTAACCATAAGATATGTTTATGTTTAATAAAAAAATAAAAACTATTTTAATCTTATTCCTATTCTATCAGACCCCTCTACATTCTAAAAGTAATAGTTTTGATAATTTTAACTCGAGGTATTTATCAAATTATTTTTCCGGTATTGTTGCTTTTGAAAATAAAAATAATTCAGAAGCATTAAATTACTTTAATTCATCAAAAATTTTAATTGATAGACATGATCCATATTTAAGGAGATATATTTACTCATTAGTTTTAGAAAAAAAAGTTTCTGATGCGATAAATATTATTAAACGAAATCAAAATAAAGATAATTCAAATTTTTTTGACGCTTATCTATTATTGATTCTTGATAGTTTAAAAAAAAACGATTTAGATAAAGCTTATAATTTTCTATCTTTAAGCTTAAAAATTGATTCAATTGATAGATTTAATTTAGCCATATTAGAAACTTTAGAACAATATATATTTACATTTAAAGAAAAAAAAATCTTAGTTGATAAAAAAAATTATGGAAAACTTACTTTCATTTCAGAAACTTTCCAAAGATGCTATCTGGGTGATAGTAAAACAGACACATATTTTACAAATTTAATTAATGACAGTGAGTCCGACTACACTAGGTACATTTATTTTTATCTTAGTTATCTAATTGAGAACAAAAGAAATGATGAAATTAATAATATTATTGGTGACCTGGAAATTATAAATACTACATTATTATTGTCCCAAGGTAAAAGTTGGATTTTAAATGGAAATTCAAAAAAACTAACACAAGTTTTTTCATGTAAAAATCATAATGATATTATAAGTGAATTCTTATTTCTAATTTCAAATCTTTACTCATCTCAAGATGATTTTGAAAAATCAAATTTTTATTTAAATTTATCTAATCATCTTAATCCAAAATTTGTTTTTAATTTATCCCTGGTTGCTGAAAATCATTATTTGAATAATGAGTTTAAAAAAGCTAAAAAAACTTTAAAAAATTTTAAAAAGGAAGATAATTTTTATTATTGGTATCGCGTAAAAAAAGAAGCCCAAATCATAGCACGGCAAAGAAATAAAAAAGAGTCATTAAATTATATTACTGCTGAATTTAATAAAATTGATGATCCAAATAATAAAATATTATTTGATGTTGCAAATTTTTATAAGAAAAACAAAGAGTATAAAGATGCAATTAAATATTACACAATAATTATAGATAAAATTGATGATAACTCTGAGATAAAATCTGACCTTTTGTATCGTAGAGGTGGAAGTTACGAGAGACTTGGTAATCATGAAAAAGCAGACAAAGATTTGATAAACTCATTAAAGATTAATCCTGACGATGCATATGTTTTAAATTATTTAGCTTACTCATGGCTTGAAAGAGATTATAAAATTGATGAAGCGATTAAAATGCTCGAAACTGCTTATGCATTAAGGAGCAATGATCCATATATAATAGACTCAATTGGTTGGGCTTATTATTTAATTGATGACTACATTAAAGCTGAAGAATTTTTAAAAAGAGCAGTAGAATTAATGCCAGATGATCCAATTGTTAATGATCATTACGGAGATATACTTTGGAAATTGGATAGAAAAATTCAAGCACGGTATTTTTGGAAAAATACTCTTAAAATGGAAGATACTGAAGAAGATATGAAAAAAAAGATAAATACAAAGATTATTCAAGGTCTTCAAAAATCTTAGAATGATTTTTGATAAGATAAAATCACATGCTAAAATAAATTTAGCTTTAAATGTTACTGGCAAAAAATCATCTTTACATAAGATAGAAAGTATCGTTGCATTTATTGATCTTCATGATGTGATTTATATAAAAAGAATTAAATCAAGAACTCATCATATTTCTTTTGGTGGAAAGTTTTCTAAAAATATTGGTAAAAACAATACTGTTTCAAAATTATTTAAAATATTAGACAAAAAAAAATTACTTAAAAATAAAAAATTTCAAATTAAAATAATTAAAGAAATTCCTATAAAAGCTGGACTAGGTGGGGGATCTATGAATGCAGCAAATATTTTAAGATACTTTATAAAAAAAAAAATAATTTTCTCAAAAAAAAAAAAGATAGAAAAAATTGTAAGCTTAATTGGATCAGATGTAATTCTTGGTCTTGAGCAAAAAAGCTGTGTCATAACTTCAAAAAATAAGATTAAAAGATATAAGAATGTTAAAAAATTTTATACACTAATCGTTAAACCAGATTTTGGCTGTTCTACTAAAGAAATATATTCTCAAGTTAAAAGATTTAATAAACCAATACTAAACTCACCTAGTAGAAGTATGTTTGGTCAAAATTTTCTTATTAAAATGAGCAATTCATTAGAGCCCATTGCTTTACTGAGATATCCAAAACTAAAAACTTTAAAATTATTCTTAGATAGATTTTCAGATTCAATCGTTGTAAGGATGACTGGTTCGGGATCTGCATTAGTTGCATATTTTCAATCAAAAAAAGGATGCGACAACGCAAAAAAATTATTTAGTAAAAAATATAAAAAATACTGGTGTATAGTCTCTAAGACTATATAACATTTACTTTTTGTGTTATATGGAATAGAAATTGGGGCGTAGCCAAGCGGTAAGGCACGGGTTTTTGGTACCTGCATCCTAGGTTCGAATCCTAGCGCCCCAGCCAAATATGAAAAACTTTTTTGATAAAATTTTTTTTAGATCAAATAATCTAGACACATTTAGTCGAGATATAAAAAAACTGACAATAAATACACCTGTAATTAAAATTTTCGAAACAATAAATAATTATTCATCAGACAGCGAAATTAGATATGTTGGGGGATGTATTAGAAAAATAATCAATAAAGAGAACGTAGATGACATAGATTTAGCAACTAATATAGAACCAAAACAAGTTTGTGAAGCTCTAAGAAAAAGTAATATTGATTTTTATGAAACTGGAATTGAACACGGAACTGTAACAGCAGTAATAAATAAATATAAATTTGAAATAACATCTTTAAGAGAAGATATTTCAACAGATGGAAGACATGCCATGGTAAAATTTTCTAAAAGTTGGAAAGATGATGCTTCAAGAAGAGATTTTACTATTAATTCAATTTACTCAGATTGTGAAGGTAATTTATTTGATCCATATAATGGAATGAATGATTTAAAAAATGGAAATATTAAATTTATTGGTAATGCCGACATAAGAATTCAAGAAGATTACCTAAGGATACTTAGATATATTAGGTTTTATCTAGGTTATTCAAAAACCAAACATAATTCAGAGACAATAAGTATATTAAAAAAAAATATTGATGGAATTTCAAAACTATCAAAAGAAAGATTATTAATTGAACTAAAAAAGATAATTACATTTGATTTATTAAAAAAATTATCTAAGGATAAGATCAGTTTAGAACTATTAACATTAATTTTTTCAGAATTAAAAAATTTTTCTATTTTTTTTAATCCCAAATCCCATGTTCAAACTATATTGAAAGAGGCTGATTTTATTTTTTTATTATCTTTAATGATCATTGATGGAACAGATAACGTAGATTATTTTTTATATAAATTTAATATTTCTAAAAATGATAAAAAACGAATTAAGATAATTGATGATTTTTACAAAAATAAAATAAATTCAAAAATTTTTTTGCCGGAAAATATGAATAAAATATTTTATTATAATGGTAAGCAGGCAGTAATTGATATTTTAAATTTTAGGATAATAAAGTCAAAAAAACTAGAATTAAACTTAATTGAGTTATGCAAAATATTCAAAAATAAACTAATACCTGAAATGCCAATCAAGGCGAATATCTTAATGGTAAAATATAAAATTCCAGAGGGGAAAATGTTAGGAAAAAAACTTAAAATAATTGAGAGAGAATGGGTCAATAATAATTTCAAAATTTCAGATAAAGAAGTAGAGAATATAGTAAAAGATTAGGTATATTTTACATCTTTAATTTCAAAATTTTTAATTCCAGCGGGTGTTTTTATTTCAACTAAATCTCTTTTGTTTTTTCCAATTAAACCTTTACCAATGGGAGATTGAAAATAAATTAATTTGTTTTTAAGATCTGCCTCATCTTTTCCTACAATTTTATAATTAATTTTTTCTCCTGTATCTAAATTTTCTAAAAATACGGTTGAGCCAAAAATTATCTTACCATCATTGTTTATCTTAGTTACATCAATTACATTTGCTCTAGCAATGATATCATTTATTTCTGTAATTCTTCCTTCGTTATGAGATTGTTCTTCTTTTGCTGCATGGTACTCAGCATTTTCTTTTAGATCACCATGAGATCTGGCTTCAGCTATTGCCTCAACTATTTTGGGTCTTTTTTTTTCTTTTAAATAAATTAATTCCTCTTTAAGTTTATTTAATCCATTTAAAGTAATTGGTTCTTTATCCATGCTATTTCCATTTCGCTAAAGGGGGAAGTGACATTAATATTCCCTCAACATTTCCACCTGTCTGTAAACCAAATTTTGTACCTCTATCATATAGTAAATTGAATTCAGCATATCTTCCTCTTTTAATATATTGTGCATCCTTATCTTTTGTAGTCCATTTTTTTTTAATTTTTTTTTGAATTATTTTTTGGAAAATTAACTGAAAAGTAGTTCCAACATCTCTTACAAATTTGAAATTTTTCTCAAAATTTCCTTTTTTATAATCAAAAAAAATTCCACCTATACCTCTGGATTCTTTTCTATGAGGTAAATAAAAATATTCATCACACCATTTCTTATATTTTGGATAATAATCTTTGTTATGCCTATCACACATGTTTTTTAATAATTTGTGGAAATTTTTTTTTTCATTTTGGTCAATTTTTGATGGCGTAACATCTATACCTCCACCAAACCAATCAAGAGTAGTACAGATATATCTAGTATTAAAATGCATAGCTGGAATTAAAGGATTTTTCATATGCATAACTACAGAAATTCCAGACGCCCAGAATCTAGGATCTTTTTTTGCGCCTGGAATATTTTCTTGAAACTGTTTTGGAAATTTTCCATAAACTTTTGAAAAATTTACACCAACTTTATCAAAAACTTTTCCATTTTTAAGAATTCTAAATTCACCTCCACCCTCATCTTTATCTTGATTTCTTTTCCAACTAGTTGTCTCAAATTTTATATTATTACTTTCAATATTATCTATGCTATGACAAATAGAATTTTGTAATGTTTTAAACCAATTACCCGCAAGATCTTTCTTAATTTCTATATCCATATTAGATTAATTTAGTTTGTTTTAAACTTTCTGCCAATATGATTGCTACAGATGAGGCAATATTAAGTGATCTCTTATTATTTTTCATTGGTATTTTTAACTTATCTTTAATTAATTTATGAACTTTTTCTGGAACTCCAGCACTTTCTCTACCAAATAAAATTGTGTCATTTTTGTTAAATCTAAATTTTGTGTAAGATACAGATGCTTTTGTTGTCATCAATATGATTCTTTGATTATCTTTACATTTAAAAAAATGATCTAAACTTTTGTAAAATTTTATCTCCTTCTCATCCATATAATCTAATACTACTCTTTTAAATCTTTTATCGCTTAGCAAGAATCCACAGGGTTCAATTATTTCCAATTTTGCACCTAAACACGCACATGTTCTTATTATTGCTGCAGTATTCTGGGGTATATCAGGTTCAAATAAAGCAATTTTAGGCCCATGATTTGTTAAATTCTGTGTCATTCTATCAGTAGCAAATTTACTATTTTATATTATATGAAATTATATATTTAAGTAGAAAAAATCTATATTGAGTATATGTAATTAAAATTATCAATGTCAGAAAAAAAAACCAATAGAAGAGACTTTTTGTTTACCGCTACATATGCGGTAGGTGCAGTAGGGGTGGGTGCAACTATTTGGCCAATGATTGACCAGATGAACCCAGATGCATCTGTGAAAGCTTTAGCTAGCACAGAAGTAGATGTTAGCTCGGTGCAACCAGGTAAAACAATTACAGTTCTCTGGAGAGGTAAACCAGTTTTTATTAGAAGAAGAACCCAAGAAGAAATTGATGATGCTAGAGCAGTTAATATGGAAGAATTAAAACATCCTGAAAAAGATGAAGATCGTGCAAAAAATCCTGAATGGTTAGTGATGCTTGGAGTATGTACTCATTTAGGCTGTGTTCCACTAGATCAAAAAGGTGATTACAATGGATGGTTTTGTCCATGTCATGGATCGCATTATGATATTTCAGGAAGAATAAGAAAAGGTCCAGCACCTACAAATATGGAAATTCCAGAATATAAATTCGTAAATTCTAATACAATTAAAATCGGATAATACCAATGAGTGATCAAGAATATACACCTAAGTCAAAATTTGGAAAGTGGTTTAATGACAGATTGCCGTTACTTTCATTGGCCAATCATTTAACAGATTATCCAACACCCAAGAACTTAAATTATTGGTGGACATTTGGAGGAATTCTAACTTTCTGTTTGATAACGCAAATTGTTACTGGCTTAGTATTAGCAATGCATTACATAGCACATGCTGATATGGCATTTGAGAGTGTAGAACATATTATGAGAGATGTTAATTATGGCTGGTTGATACGATATATTCATGCAAATGGTGCATCGATGTTCTTTTTGGCTGTTTACATCCATATATTTAGATCTTTATTCTACGGCTCTTACAAAGCACCAAGAGAAATTATTTGGATCATAGGAATCATAATTTATCTGTTAATGATGGCAGCTGCTTTCATGGGCTATGTACTTCCATGGGGACAAATGAGTTTTT
>CACKZI010000028.1 GCA_902604605.1 uncultured Pelagibacteraceae bacterium
AAAAGTGGAATTAATCAATTTGATGTCGCCTCAATTGAGGAAATTAAATCTGTAAGAAAATTTAGTGAGACAGCTAAATGTTTCTTTATGCACACAGTTAAAAGTCGTGAAAGTATAAGTGATGCATATTTTAAATATGGAATAAAAACTTTTGCGCTAGATACTAAAGATGAATTGATTAAGATAATTGAAAGTACAAGTGGAGCTAAAGACTTAGAACTTTTTGTGAGAGTTGCAGTTTCAAATGAGCATGCAGAAATAGATTTATCTAAAAAATTTGGTGCACTAAATGTGGAAGCTGCAGGATTATTAAGATTAGTAAAGCAATATTCAAATAAAATTGGTTTAAGTTTTCATGTTGGTTCTCAGTGCATGCACCCTATTTCTTACGCTAAAGGAATTACAGAAATAGGAAATATAATAAAAAAGACAAAAATAATTCCAGATTATATTAATGTTGGGGGTGGATTTCCAACAATTTACCCAGATCTAATTCCACAATCTTTAGATAACTATTTTGAAGAAATTAAAAAAAGTTTAGAAAACCTAAAATTAGATAATCTACCAGAAATTTTATGTGAACCTGGTAGAGCATTAGTTGCAGAAAGTGGTTCAACTATTGTAAGAGTTAATTTGAGAAAAAAACAAAAGCTTTACATTAATGATGGTACCTACGGTACGCTTTTTGATGCTGGAACTCCAAATATTGTTTATCCATCTAAAATGATTAAAGATAGTTCCAATAAGATTATTTCAAAAAAACTTACTGCATTTGATTTTTATGGTCCAACTTGTGATAGCATGGATTATATGAAGGGTCCTTTTCTGCTACCGAACAATATTCGAGAAAATGATTATATTGAACTTGGACAATTAGGAGCTTATGGTTTGACATTCAGAACACAGTTTAATGGTTTTTTTTCTGATGAAATTTATGAGGTTGAAGATAATCCAATAATGAGCCTTTATGATAAAGACATCAATAAAGCTACTTTAGTTGCTTAATGTCTGAAAAAAAAGTAGGTCATAACAGTAAAAAAGATTTACTAAAAAATCCTGTTGAACATATAGATATAACTTCATTTGACGCAAGAAAGATAATTTCTTCAATGGAAAAAATGTCATTTGTGTCAAGAGAAACTGCAAACGCTGCAAATATTTATAATGAAATGCTTAAAGATAAAGATTGTACAATATTTTTAACATTAGCCGGATCAACATCTGCAGCTGGATGTATGAATATTTATAAAGATTTAGTAAAATATAATATGATTGATGCAATAGTGGCAACAGGAGCTTCTATAATTGATATGGATTTTTTTGAAGCATTGGGATTTAAACACTATCAGGGTTCTCAGTTCCAAGATGATATGGAATTGAGAAAAAATTATATAGATAGAATTTATGATACTTATATAGATGAGGATGAGCTTCAAATATGTGATAAAAAAATTTGTGAAATAGCAGATAATTTAGAACCTCGAAGCTATACTTCTAGAGAGTTTATTCATGAAATGGGAAAATATTTAAAAGAAAATTCAATTAAAAAAGACTCATTGATAGAAACTGCTTTTGACAATAATGTTCCAATATTCTGCCCAGCTTTTACGGACTCTAGTGCTGGTTTTGGACTAGTTATTCATCAGGAAAAAAATCCAAAAAAACATATTACAATTGACTCGATAAGAGAATTTCGTGAATTAACTGAGATTAAAATTCAGTCAAAAGGATCTGGCCTTTTTATGATTGGGGGAGGAGTACCAAAAAATTTTATTCAAGATACAGTAATCTGCGCAGAATTATTAGGCAAAGAAGTTGATATGCATAAATATGCTGTTCAAATAACAGTTGCCGACTCAAGAGATGGTGCTTGCAGCAGCTCAACTTTAAAAGAAGCAAGTTCATGGGGTAAAGTAGATATAACTAAAGAACAAATGGTTTTTGCTGAAGCAACTAGTGTACTACCTTTGATTGCTAGTGATGCTTACCATAAAGGCGAATGGAAAAATAGAAGTAGAAAAAATTTTTCTAAAATTTTTGGATAAATAAATTGAAATATCTATCAAATAAAAATGGATTTCTTGGAATTGATAATAAATTTAATTTTAAAGAAAAAGTTGTTATTGTTCCATTCGGTTTAGAAAAAACCGTCAGTTATGGTGGGGGCACTAGAAATGGTCCAAAAGAAATAATTAAAGCCTCTCACCAAGTTGAACTTTATGATGAAGAATTAAATTGCGAGCCTTATAAAAAGATAGGTATTAAAACTCTAAAACCCTTCAAAATTGAAAAAAATATTAGTAAAGCCCTTAAAAAAATGGCTGCTGTTAATAAGGAAATTTTAGAAAAAAAACTTTTTCCAATGACATTTGGGGGAGAACATTCAATAACCCCTGGGTGTATCGCACCTTTTGTTGAAAAATATAAGAATATTTGTTTATTACATTTTGATGCTCATGCTGACTTGAGAAATAGTTATAATGGAGAAAAATTTTCACATGCATCCGCTATTAGAAGATGTTTAGATCATAAAAATGTATCAATAATTTCATTTGGAATTAGAAATATTTCAGAAAGTGAAATACCTTTTTTAAAAAAAAATAAATCAAGAATAAATATTTTTTGGGCTAAAGACAAATCTAAATGGAATATGAATAAATTTAAAAAACTAATTAAGAATAAAACTGTTTATTTAACTTTCGATGTCGATGGATTAGATTCAAGTATAATGCCAGCAACCGGTACGCCCGAACCTGGTGGATTGCTTTGGGATGAAACTTTAAGTATAATAAAAATTGCTGCAAAAAATTCAAATATAGTCGGTGCAGATATCAATGAATTATCTCCAATAAAAGGTTTTAACTCTTATAATTTTTTAGTTGCAAAACTAGCTTATAAAATCTTAGCTTACAAGTATCTGTATTAAAGCTAAATTGGTTTAAATGTTTTTAATAGAAATCTAAATGGAATTAACATAATCAATGCCACGAGTATCTTAACCCCCAAATCTCCAAGGGCTAATGTAAACCATGGTATATTTGTTCCATAAAAAGAAATTAAAAAAAATAAAAAAGTATCAACAGTTGACCCAATAATTGAAGAAGTTAATGGAGCGATAAACCATTTTTTTTTTCTCAAATTATCAAATATTTTAACGTCTATAAGCTGGGCAGTTAAAAATGCAGTTCCAGATCCAATTGCAATTCTAATTGATATTAAATCTGCAAAGTCAGTAGAAAATAAAACTGTAAATCCAATACCTAATAAAAAACCAAAATAAACAATTTTTCTTGCTACAACTTTTCCAAAAGATCTATTAGATAAATCAGTAATTAAAAAAGCTATAGGATAACTAAATGCACCATAAGTTAATATTTCATTTAATCCATAATAATTAATAGGAAATTGTACAAGATAATTTGAGGTCAAAACAACTACTCCCATCAGAAATGATAGAAGAATAACGGATTTGTTCATTAAGCTGTTTTAGAATGAGTTATTTTTTTTTGATATGGAGATTTAATTAATAAACTTTTTTTTAATTTTTTTAAACGTGGTGACAAATTTCTATTTTTAACTGTCTTTAAAAACTGATCAAAACTCCCTTTTTTATCAACTGATCTTACACCTGCATTACTAACTGTAAGTTTTAAACTTCTCTTTAATATTTCACTTGTGAATTTTACTTTTTTTAAATTAGGTAAAAACCTTCTCTTAGTCTTATTATTAGCATGACTAACATTATGACCTTTCATAGGATTTTTTCCAGTAAGTTCACATTTTTTTGCCATAGTATGATCGTCTATATAAGGTTAGATATTGATTGCGTCAAGTTTATTAGATTTGAGTTATTTTATTTTCCTATTATTTCACTAAAATTTTTAACTCCATCCCTCAATAATAATTCTTCAAGCTCTTTTTTAATCAAGTTAACGATATTTGGACCTCTAAAAACCATTCCTGTATAAAGTTGAACATAATTAGCTCCAGCACAAAATTTATCATATGCACTTTTTCCTGAATCTACTCCACCCACTCCTATGATTTTGATTTTTCCATTTAAAATTTTATAAAATTTATTAATCAATTTTGTAGACTTTAATTCTATAGGTTTACCCGATAATCCTCCTTTTTGATGACCTTGAATATTTTTTAGTTCATCTCTTGTGGAGTCGGATGTATTTGAAACTATTATTGCCTTAATTTCATTATTTAAAAGAACTTCAGAAATTTGTTTAATTTCTTTTTCATCAATATCTGGAGAAATTTTAACTGCAATTGGAATTTTTGAACTTAAAATTTTTTTTTCTTTATTTAATCTTTGCAGCAATTCATCTAATTTTATTTGATCATGAAAACTTCTTAAATTTTCAGTGTTTGGGGAAGAAATATTTATTGTAATATAATCAGCTACCTCATAAAAAGTTTTTAAACATTCGACATAGTCACTAATTTTTTCTTTTGTATCCTTATTTGGTCCAATATTTATTCCGAGTAAACCTGAGGGTTTTTGCTGCTTAATTCTCTCTACAATATTTTTTGCACCCAAATTATTAAAACCAAGTCTATTTATTAAAGCTTCATCTTCAACTAATCTGAAAACTCTTGGCTTAGGATTCCCATATTGCTTTAAGGGAGTGATAGTTCCTACTTCAACAAAACCAAATCCTAGTTTGAATAACGAATTGTAAACCTCTGCATTTTTATCAAATCCTGCTGCCATTCCTATTGGGTTATTTAAGTTTTTGTTAAATAATTTTGTTTCAAATAATGGATTGTTTTTATCTTCCTCCATTATATTTGGAACAAAGTTAAATCTTAAAGATTTGATTGCTAAACTATGAGCTGTCTCAGGATCTAATTTAAAAATTAAAGATCTTAAATTTGAAAACATTATTTAATTTTATTTAATATAAGATCTTTTGTTTCTTTAACACCAAAAAAACTTATAAAAAAACCCATTCGTGGTCCATTTTCATCACCAAATACAACTTCATAAATCAATTTAAACCAATCTCTCAGATTTTCAGAATAACCGTTTTCCTTACCAGTTGAATAAATCATGGTTTGAATTTCCTCTGGTTTCATTGTGTCATTACATTTACCTAATGTGTTAACTAAAGCCTCTAAAGCTAATCTTTCTTCCTTATTTGGTTTTTTGTATTTCTTCTTAATCTTAATAACATCATTAAAATACTTTATTGCATAACCTACTAACTTATCAAAAATAGGATAATCTTTTTCTAATATATTAGCTTTATATTTTTTGACAAATTTCCATAAAAGATCTTTATTATTTGCATTACTTGTTTCTACTAGATTCAAAAGCATTGAAAATGACATAATTATTTTTTCTTTAGGTACTTTGCCATTATGAACGTGCCAAACTGGATTCATTAATAATTGTAATTCATTTTGAGTTTTTGCTTTTTCAACAAAATCTAAATAATCGTCAACAGTTTTTGAAACTATATCCTTATATAATTTCTTTGCTCTTTTAGGATTTTGATACATATATAAAGATAAACTCTCCGGAGAAGCATATTCAAGCCATTGATCAATGGTAATCCCATTACCTTTTGATTTTGAAATTTTTTCACCCCTTTCATCTAAAAACAACTCATAAGCAAATCCTGATGGATTAATTTTACCAATTAGTTTAATTATTTTTGTTGATAATATTGCACTTTCGATAAGATCTTTACCATACATCTCAAAATCAATATCAAGTGCGTACCATCTCATAGCCCAATCAACTTTCCATTGCAATTTACAGTTCCCATCTAAAATACTTTTTTCTAATTCTTTTCCATTATTATCAAAAATGATTTTAGAATTTTTTTTATCAATTTTTTTTACTGGAATTTCCAAAACATTTCCAGTCTCAGGGCATATTGGTAAAAATGGACTATAAGTTTTTTGACGTTCTTTACCTAATGTGGGTAATATAATGTTCATTATTCCATCATAGTTTTCTAATATAGTCTGAAGAGATGAATTAAAAAAACCTGACTTATAAAGATCAGTGGAACTTTTAAAATTATATTTAAAGTTAAAGTTATTCAAAAAAGTTTTTAAAATCTCGTTATTATGCTCACCAAAACTATTAAACTTCTTAAAAGGGTCTGGAACTTGTGTAAGTGGTTTGTGTAAATTTTTTTCTAATAATTCTTTTTGAGGTACATTATCTGGAACTTTTCTAAGTCCATCCATGTCATCAGAAAATGTAATAATTTCAGTTGGTAAATCAGTTAGATGTTTTAATGCATTTACAATCATTGATGTCCTAGCAACTTCCCCAAATGTTCCAATATGTGGAAGCCCACTTGGTCCATACCCTGTTTGAAGTACAATCTTGCCTTTTTTTTCAATAAAAGGTTTTCTTTCCTTTAAAATTTTTTTTGCTTCAACTAAAGGCCACGCACTTGTTTTATCTAAAATCTCTTTTTTAATCATGAATTATTCAATAAAATCTAAAATTATCGATATTGTTAATTCTTATAGAGTTGAAATTTATTTACCATAAAATAATGTTCTTTCAAAATGTCTAATTATAAAACGGTATTTTTTACTCTCGGAATTCTACAGATTATTCTTGGAATCTTCATGCTAATTCCAATTATTGCACAGCTTATTTATAATGAATTTGATTCATCTTTTTTTGGATCCTCAATAATAACGATTGTTTTTGGAACTTTATTTTTTTTGTCAAATTTAGATCATGATAAAAAACTAAATTTACAACAATCATTTTTACTTACTGCTTTATCTTGGTTAAGTATTGCAATATTTAGTGCTTTACCATTTATATTTTCAAGTAATGGTTTCACTATAACAAATGCTTTTTTTGAAAGCATGTCAGGTATCACTACAACTGGTTCTACAATTATCTCAAACTTGGAGAGTATGCCTAAAGGAATTTTATTATGGAGAGCAATACTCCAATGGTTGGGTGGTATAGGTATCATAGTAATGGCAATCACATTAATGCCAATAATGAACGTTGGTGGAATGCAATTATTTAAGATTTCTAATAATGACTCATCTGAAAAAATTCTGCCAAAGTCAAAAGAAATTGCTCTTAGATTAATATATATTTATTCAATCTTAACTGCGCTTTGCGCAATAACTTACCTGATGTTTGGAATGAATGTTTTCGACAGTATTACTCATTCAATGACAACTATCGCAACTGGAGGTTTTTCTAATTACAATGAATCTATTGGTTTTTTTAATAGTGTTTCGATTGAAATTTCAGCTATGATTTTTATTATTTTAGGTAGTTTACCATTTATTGCCTATATAAAATTTTTGAGTGGTAATAAAAAAATATTTATTTCTGATATTCAAATTACTACCTTTTTGAAGATTATAATAATCAGTGTAATTATTTTATCAATTTATCTGATCACTGTGGGATCTAACGAATTTAATTTAAGATCAATTTTTTTTAATGTCATTTCTATCTTAACTGGAACAGGTTATGTAAATGCTCAATTTGATAGCTGGGGAAGTTTTTCTTTAATATTATTTTTAGGTTTAATGTTTATTGGAGGTTGTGCAGGATCAACAACTTGTGGAGTAAAAATTTTTAGAATTCAGATTTTATTCTCATTTGTTTCAAATCAAATAAAGAAAATAATTTATCCCAAAGGTATTTTTGTTTTGAAGTATGATCAAAATCCAGTTGATGATAAGTTTATATCCTCAATAATTTCTTTTATTTATTTATATTTATTGATTTTTTTTATTTTAACTGCGTTATTAACTTTATCTGGACTTGATTTTATGACTTCTATTTCAGGAGCTGCAACATCAATCTCTAATGTTGGACCAGGATTGGGCTCTACTATAGGGCCTAATGGAAATTTCTCTTCTTTACCTGATGTTTCAAAATGGATATTATCTTTAGGAATGATTTTGGGTAGACTTGAACTCTTTGCAATATTAGTATTGTTTTTACCATCTTTTTGGAAAAATTAATTATGATAGAAATTAAAAAACAATCTTTTTCAGAAATGTTCTCAGTATATTTTGACAAACGAATGTTGAAAATTTTACTTCTAGGAGCAATCTCAGGTTTTCCCTGGGTTTTAATTGGTAGTAGTCTTAGTTTGTGGTTAAAGGAAGATGGGCTTAGTAGATCAACAATTGGTTGGGCAGGTTTGATTTTTGGTGTTTATGCTTTTAATTATTTATGGGCACCATTAATTGACAGAATACAAATACCCTTTTTAACTAAAAAAATTGGTCATAGAAGAGCCTGGATTGTTTTAATGCAAGTTATAATTTTAATTTCTCTTGTTTTATGGAGTTTGATTAATCCAACCCAAAATTTAGCTTTAGTAATAACAGTGGGTTTAATCATTGCAATAGCTTCTGCAACTCAAGATATTACTGTCGATGCTTTAAGAATTGAACAAATTGGTGAAAATGAAGGAAAATCAATGGCAGCGGGCGCTGCAATGGCTGTAGTAGGTTGGTGGACTGGGTACAAGCTTGGTGGAGTTGTATCTTTATTTTCAGCAGAATATTTACAAAGTTTAGGATTTGAAAATTATTGGCAATTAACTTTTTTAATTTTAGGAATTATCGTTATTTTAATGAATATTGGATTAATGTTTGTGGATGAAACAGACAATTCTGAGAGAATTGATAAACAAAAGGAAAACGATAGATTAATATCAAATAAATTTAAGAATGAAAATTTATTCACTAAATTTTTAACATGGATTGGTGGAACCATCAGTGGTCCAATAATTAGTTTTTTTAAAAAAAATGGATTTTCTATTGCATTAGGAATTTTAGGTTTCGTCTTTTTATTTAAAGTTGGTGAAGCGTTTTTGGGTCGTATGTCTATTCTTTTTTATAAAGAAATTGGTTTTAGTAAATCTGAAATTGCAATTTACTCAAAAACTTTAGGATGGATAACCACTGTTATATTCACTCTGCTAGGTGGTCTTTTTGTGATTAGATCTGGTGTTTTAAAAGCAATGTTTTTAGCTGGTATAATTATGGCTAGTACAAATCTTTTATTTAGTATTTTAGCTTGGAGTGATAAATCTGAGCTTTTATTTGCCTTTGCTGTAATTTTGGATGACATCGCAGCTGCTTTTGCAACAGTCGCTTTTGTGGCTTTTATCTCTTTGTTGGTTGATAGAGCATATACAGCTACACAATATGCTTTACTAGCATCAATTGGAACTGCTGGAAGAACAACTCTAGCTTCATCTTCAGGTGCTTTAGTAGACTGGCTAAATGGTGATTGGGGTATTTTCTTTATCTTAACTGCTTTAATGGTAATCCCCTCTTTAATAATATTATGGTTTATGAAAAATAAACTTAAGTTAAGTGAAAAATAATTTTTTTAAGACTTCTTTAGGTAATATTTATTCTAAACCATCGATTAGATCTGAAATTGCTTCACAAATCTTATACGGTGAAAAATTTAAAATTCTACAGAAGAAAAAAAATTGGATTAAAAT
>CACKZI010000029.1 GCA_902604605.1 uncultured Pelagibacteraceae bacterium
ATCTATGGTTATACAAAACTTATAAGACCCGATTTAGTACCAACGCTTATGCAAAATGTATTAAATAATGATGAAGTCACAATATGGAATGATAAACCTAAAAGAGATTTTATTTTTACAGAAGATGCAGCAGATGCAATTTTAAAATTGCTCAATACAAATTATACTGGGGTAGTAAATTTAGGTACTGGAGAAATGAATTCAATTAAAGCCATTACTTCCGAAGTTGAAAAACTTTCTGGTAAAAAAATAAAATCTCTAGACAAACCAGTCAGTGGTCCGATGGAATTAGAAGTAGACACAACACTTACTAAAAAGTTAATTGATTGGGCACCAAAATTTACATTAAAAAAAGGTTTGAAAAAAACTTATGAGATAATGAAAAATTATCATCAAGAAAAATAATGGACCTTTTAGAGAAAAAAACATTATTCAATACAACACGATATTTTACAAAATCAAAACCAACAATTGTTAAGTGTGTGGAGGACAAATTTGAGAGTAAATTATTTTTAGACGAAAATAATAACAGAAAAGGCTTTGGTGGATTAAGGTATAAAAATTTATTTAAAGTATCTGTTAAAGATAAACCTTTAATTTCAATAATTACACCAAATTTTAAAAGTCCTGATTTAGAAAAAACTATAATTAGTGTTCTTGAACAAAAATATGAAAATATTGAATTAATAATTATAGATGCAGATTCTGGTAAAGAAACTATTGAGATTTTAAAAAGATACGATGATTTTATAGATTTTTGGGTAAGTGAAAAAGATAATGGCCTTTGGGATGGTTGGAATAAAGGGTTAAAATTAGCTAATGGAGATTATATTGGAATCTTAGACTCAACATCTACCTTTGAAACAAATGCAACAAAGTATTTACTTAAATATATTAAAAATTACCCAGATGCAGATTTCATTTTTGGAGCAATAAAAAAAGAGGAAAAAATTTATGCTGGTTTTAGACCGAAAGATATAACTTTAAGATTTAATATTTATCCATCTTGTGTGATTGGTTTCTTTTTAAAAAAACAATCTTTAAAAAAATTGGGACTTTATAACACAAAATATAAAATTTCTGCAGATTACGATTTAGTTTATCGATTGATAGTAAAAGAAAAAATGAAAGGTATAGCAACAAAGGGTGATGAAGTTTTTGGTTCTTTTGGTGATGTTGGAATTTCAAGTAGATATTCTTTTTTTTCAGAGATTATTTTCAGAATTAAGAATTAGATTTGATAACAATCAAAATATATTTATAATTTTATTTATTTTCTTTGGACGATGTTATAAACAAGCACTCAAAAATTTGAAATTTTAAAAATGAGCTTATTCAAAAAAACCTTGATAAAAAAAAACTATAAGTACAAACTTCTTGATGATGGAATTTCAAAAGAAGACATTTCGAAAGCAAAAAATGTTTTAAATTCAAAACAAATTACCATGGCATCTCAAACAAGAAAATTTGAGGAAACATTTGCAAAAAAAATGGGTGTTAAACATGCTTTGATGGTAAATTCAGGATCTTCAGCAAATCTCTTAGCTATTTTTGCTGCTGGCAATCCATTAAGAAAAAATAAATTAAAAAAAGGAGATGAAGTAATAATTCCAGTTCTATGTTGGTCAACATCACTTTGGCCTTTAGTACAATTTGGTTTAAAGCCAGTTTTTATTGACATAGATCCCAATACATTGAATGTTAACGAAGATGATTTAATTAAAAAGATAAACTCTAGGACTAAATGTATATTTTTAGTTAATGTTCATGGGAACTCATGTGATTTATTTAAAATAAGAAAAATAGCTAAAAAGAAAAAAATAATTCTTATAGAAGATAATTGTGAGTCATTGGGATCGAAACTTAAAAATAAACATCTTGGTACATTTGGAGACTTTGGTACTTTTTCTTTTTTTTATTCTCATCAAATAACATCAGGTGAAGGGGGAATGATTGTATGTAATAACGATAATGATTATGAAATTTTATTTGCCTTAAGATCACATGGATGGTTAGGTGGAACAAGATTTTATCCACGAAGACTTAAGTCTTATAATTATTATGCAAAAAAATATCCTTCTTTAGATCCTAGATATATATTTGTAAACTCTGGTTTTAATTTAAGACCTACCGATATTCAAGCTGCTATTGGTTTAAACCAGTTTAAAAGATTAAATAAATTAATTTTAAATAGAAAACAAAATAGAAAGCTAATAATAGAGACTCTCAAAAAAGATAGAAGATGGGAAAATCAATTTCAATTTATTGAACCATCAAAAAATATTAATCCAAGCTGGATGGGTTTACCTATAATTATAGCTAAGAAATACAAAAAACAAAAAATGAAATTTTTAAGCTATCTTGATGCCAAAGGCATAGAAACTCGACCAATTATAAGTGGAGCTTTTACAAATCAACCAGCAACAAAACTTTATAATTTAAATCCAACTAAAAGAAAATTTAATAGCGCACAAAGTGTTCAGGAATTAGGGTTTTTGATTGGACTTCATCAAAATAAAATTAGCAAAGATAATTTAAATTTAATTAAAGATAGTTTTTTAAATATAGAAAAAATTTAATTAATAATAATTATAATTTAGCTATTTTTATATAGTAATTGATCTTGACGTTATTGTACTAAGAGATATAAAACACACTGATTTTGTTTTGGGCGGTTAGCTCAGTTGGTAGAGCATCTCGTTTACACCGAGGGGGTCAAAGGTTCGAGTCCTTTACTGCCCACCAAAAGAATCAAAAGTGGGGGTGTAGCTCAGTTGGTTAGAGCGATCGCCTGTCACGCGATAGGTCGAGGGTTCGAGTCCCTTCACTCCCGCCACTTCTTAACTTAGCGCTGATAATCGTTATCAATATTGCTGTATATTTTGAATAATGTGACCTAACACCACTTCATCTAGCTTTAAAAAATGATATATATTCCTCAATGACTGCGGAGTTTTTAAAAGATTATTTACCTATAATTTTATTTTTATTTATAGCTTTAGGATTGAGCTGTGCTTTCATAGTAATGAATTTTATCTTATCCCCAAAAAATCCAGATCCTGAAAAATTATCTGCTTATGAATGTGGTTTTGAACCTTTTCAAGACTCAAGAATGGAATTTGATGTACGGTTTTATTTAGTTGCAATACTTTTTATAATTTTTGATCTTGAAATCGCATTTTTATTTCCGTGGGCTATCTCATTGGGAAATATTGGTATCTTAGGTTTTACGTCAATGATGATCTTCTTGTTCATACTTACCATTGGTTTTATTTATGAATGGAAAAAAGGCGCATTAGACTGGGAATAAAATTTATATTAAATGAATAATAAATTAGATCAAGTCCCAGAAGAATTTAAAGAACTTGCTAAGGATTTTAGTGAAAAAGGTTTTATAACAACCTCTTTAGACAATTTGATTAATTGGTCTAGATCAGGATCATTACATTGGATGACATTTGGTTTAGCATGTTGTGCTGTTGAGATGATGCAAACAGCTATGCCTCGATACGATTTAGAAAGATTTGGTGCTGCACCAAGAGGATCACCTAGACAATCAGATGTTATGATTGTTGCTGGAACATTAACAAATAAAATGGCACCAGCTTTAAGAAAAGTTTATGATCAAATGCCTGAACCAAGATACGTTATTTCTATGGGGAGTTGCGCAAATGGTGGAGGTTATTATCATTATTCATATTCTGTAGTTAGAGGTTGCGATAGAATTGTTCCTGTAGATGTTTATGTACCAGGATGTCCACCTTCTGCTGAAGCTTTACTGTATGGTATAATGCAATTACAAAAAAAAATTAGAAACAAAGGTTCTTTAGCTAGATAAAATGATAAATTTAATTGACTTAGAAAAAAAAATTAATTCAGAATTAACAACTAAAATTAAAAAAACTGAAATTAAACACAATCAAATTTATGTAGAAATTGATAAAGAAGATTTGATGGAAGTTACACTTTTTATCAAAACCAACAAAGATACAAAATTTAGACAACTTATAGATATTACAGTTGTGGATTATCCAGAGGAAAATCAAAGATTCAAAGTTGTATATCTATTTTTAAGTCATGAGTTCAATAAAAGAATGGTATTAAGTTATTTTATAAATGAAAATGAAATGATTTCATCTTTAACTTCAATTTTTCCAGCTGCAAACTGGATGGAAAGAGAAGTTTTTGATATGTATGGAGTAAATTTTAAAGATCATCCAGACTTAAGAAGAATTTTAACTGATTATGGTTTTGAAGGTCATCCTTTAAGAAAAGATTTTCCTTTAACAGGTCATACAGAGGTTAGGTATAGCGAAGACAAAAAAAAGGTAATTAGTGAACCGGTTAAATTAGAACAAAATTACAGAAATTTTGACTATGAAAGCCCTTGGGAAGGAACAAAGTATATTCAAGAACAAGCCAAAAATAATGACAAAAAAAATTAAAAATTTAAATTTAAATTTTGGACCACAACATCCTGCTGCTCACGGAGTATTAAGACTAATACTTGAATTAGATGGTGAAGTTGTAGAAAAAGCAGATCCTCACATTGGTTTATTACATCGAGGCACAGAAAAACTCATAGAAAACAAAACTTATATGCAAGCAGTGCCATATTTTGATCGTCTCGATTATGTTGCCCCAATGAATCAGGAACACGCTTTTGCTTTAGCTATTGAAAAAATTTTAAACATAGATGTCCCAATTAGAGCTCAATTTATCAGGGTAATGTTTTGTGAAATTGGAAGAATTTTAAGTCATATACTGAATGTAACTACACAAGCACTAGATGTAGGTGCTTTAACACCATCTTTATGGGGATTTGAGGAGAGAGAGACGTTAATGACTTTTTATGAGAGAGCATCTGGTTCAAGATTACATGCTAACTATTTTAGAGCAGGAGGTGTGCATCAAGATTTACCAGCAGGTTTAGAAAATGATATTGCTAAATTTTGTGAAGGGTTTCCAAAAATAATTAATGATTTAGAAAACTTACTTACTGACAACAGAATTTTCAAACAAAGGAATGTTGATATTGGAATAGTTACAAAAGGGGATGCACTTGACTATTCTTTTTCAGGCGTAATGATTAGAGGATCGGGAGTTCCTTGGGATTTAAGAAAGTCTCAACCTTATGATTGTTATGAACAATTGGAATTTAAAATTCCAGTTGGTAAAAATGGTGATTGTTATGATCGATATCTATGCAGAATAGAAGAAATGAAAGAAAGTATTTCAATTATAAAACAATGTTTAACTAAAATGGAAAAGGGACCTATTAAATCGTTTGATGGGAAAATATCCCCACCATCAAAAAAAGAGATTAAACAGTCGATGGAGGCTCTAATTCATCACTTTAAACTATTTACTGAAGGATATCGTGTTCCTAAAGATGAAATATATACTGCTGTTGAAGCACCAAAAGGTGAGTTTGGGGTATATTTAATTTCAGATGGTTCAAGTAAACCGTATAAATGTAAAATTAGAGCTCCAGGCTTTTCACATTTACAATCTATGGATTACCTCATTAAAGGGCACATGCTAGCCGACGTTCCAGCTGTTCTCGGTTCTCTTGATATTGTTTTTGGGGAGGTAGATAGATGAGTTTAAAAAGACCTGCTAAAGATCAGCCAGAAAAATTTGAATTTAATTCTTCTTCATTAGAGGCAGCAAAAATAATGGTTGCTAAATATCCTGAGGGTAAACAACAAAGTGCAGTAATGGCATTACTTTATATTGCTCAAAAACAAAATAATAACTGGATACCTTTAGCTGCCATGAAATACATCGCAAAGTTTTTGGATATGCCTTACATAAAAGTTTATGAAGTTGCCACCTTCTATTCAATGTATAATTTATCACCTGTAGGCAAATATTTTGTTCAAGTTTGTACAACAACACCATGTATGATTAGAGGTGCGAATAAACTAGTTGAAGCATGTAAAGAAAAAATTTCAGAAAATGAATCTGAACTTTCAAGTGAAAAAAATTGTTCGTGGATGGAAGTTGAATGTTTAGGTGCGTGTGTCAATGCCCCAATGATGCAAATTAATGATGATTATTACGAAGATCTTGATAAGGAAAAAACATTAAAGATATTAGATCAAATTTTAAAGGGACAGAAACCTAAACCAGGATCATATAGAGGTCGTATTAATAACGAACCTGAAAATAACAGAAAAACACTTATGGATTTAAAGAATGCTTAAAGATCAAGATAGAATTTTTCAAAATTTATATAATGATTTAGGATCAGATGTTAATTCATCTCAAAAAAGAGGTGATTGGGTCAATACCAAAGAAATTACAGATAAAGGAAGAGATTGGATAATTAATGAAATTAAAGATTCACAACTAAGAGGTAGAGGAGGTGCTGGCTTTCCAACAGGATTAAAATGGTCTTTTGCACCTAAAGAAGTCGGATCAAGACCTCACTATCTAGTAATTAATGGTGATGAATCTGAGCCTGGAACTTGTAAAGATAGAGATATATTAAGATTTGAACCTCATAAATTAATTGAGGGATGTTTATTAGCTTCATATGCAGTTCAAGCTCATGTTTGTTATATTTACATAAGAGGAGAATATTTTATTGATGGACAAAAATTACAAGCTGCAATTGATGAAGCTTATAAAGAAAATTTAATTGGTAAAAACGCTGCAGGGACTGGATGGGATTTAGATATATATATCCATTATGGAGCAGGAGCTTATATTTGTGGCGAGGAGACAGCTTTACTTGAAAGTATAGAGGGTAAAAAGGGCCAACCAAGATTAAAACCACCTTTTCCTGCATTGATAGGACTTTATGGATGTCCAACAATAGTAAATAATGTTGAAACTATTGCTGTTGTTCCAACTATACTAAGAAAGGGTGCCAAATGGTTTTCTTCTTTGGGAAGAGAAAAAAATACAGGCACTAAGATTTTCTGCATATCTGGAAATGTGAATAATCCATGTAATGTTGAAGAAGAAATGAACATTCCTTTAAAAGAACTAATTGAAGTTCATGCTGGGGGTGTAATTGGGGGTTGGGATAATTTACAGGCTGTGATTCCTGGCGGTTCATCTATGCCTTTAATTCCTAAAGAAAAATGTGAAACTTTAAAAATGGATTTTGACTCTTTAGTGGCTGAGAAAAGTGGATTGGGCACAGCCGGGATTGTTGTTATCAATAAAGATCAAGACATTATTAAATGTATGGCCAGAATAGCTAGATTTTATAAACATGAAAGTTGTGGTCAATGCACCCCATGTAGAGAGGGATCTGGTTGGATGTGGAGAATGCTTGAAAGAATGGCTAAAGGAGAAGCTTCAAAAGATGAAGTAGATATGCTTGATGATGTAACAAAACAAATTGAAGGTCATACTATTTGTGCTTTTGGAGAAGGATCATCTTGGCCAGTACAAGGTTTATTGAGACATTTTAAAGATGAGATAAAAAAAAGGAATAAATTTGATCCTATTGTAAAGGAAAACAAAAATATTCCTTACTTAGTTGACCAACATTTATTAGATAAAAATGCTTAAATTAAAAGTAAATGATACTGAAGTTGAAGTTGAAGAAGGATTAACAGTTCTTCAAGCTTGTGAAAAAGCTGGAGTTGAAATTCCAAGATTTTGTTACCACGAAAAATTATCTATAGCTGGAAATTGTAGAATGTGTTTAGTAGAAATGGAAAAATCTCCTAAACCAATAGCGTCATGTGCAATGCCTGCCGCCGATGGAATGGTGATTAAAACTAATACTCCTAAAATAGAACAATCAAGAAAAGGTGTAATGGAGTTTTTGTTAGCCAATCATCCTTTAGACTGTCCCGTTTGTGATCAAGGTGGTGAATGTGATCTACAGGACCAGTCAATGTTTTATGGAATAGATAAATCAAGATTTAAAGAAAATAAAAGATTTGTACCAGATAAAAATATGGGTCCACTAATTAAAACTCAAATGACTAGATGTATCCATTGTACGAGGTGTGTGAGATTTGCTACTGAGATTGCTGGAGTTCCTGAATTAGGTGCTATTGGAAGAGGTGAAGATATGCAAATTACAACCTACTTAGAACAATCTGTTCAATCAGAACTTTCGGGGAATGTAATAGATCTTTGTCCAGTTGGAGCCCTTACTTCTAAACCATATGTTTTTGAAGCTAGGCCATGGGAGTTAAAAAAAACCGAAACTATAGACGTAATGGATGCTGTCGGCTCTAACATAAGAGTTGATACTTATGATTGGGAAGTAAAAAGAGTTTTGCCAATTATTAATGAGGATATTAATGAAGAATGGATTTCTGATAAAACAAGATATGCATGTGATGGATTGTTAAATCAAAGGTTGGACACACCATATATAAAGTATAATAATAAATTCGAAAAAGCCTCTTGGGAAGAAGTATTCAAAATTATTAAATCCAAAATAGAGAATGTTGATAATGAAAAGATATGTGGTTTTGTAGGAGATCTTACAAATATGGAGGCAAGCTTCATTTTCAAAGAATTTTTAGAAAGAACAATTAATACTAAGAAGTATGAGTCAAGATCTATAAAAAATTTTATTAATAGTTCGGTTAGAGAAAATTATATGTTTAACTCAACAATAAATGGAATTGAGGATACCGATTTAATTTTATTAATAGGAACAAACCCAAGATTTGAAGCAACAATGATTAATGCTAGAATTCGAAAAGCATATTTAAATAATAATACTAAAATTATTTCTTTAAATAACATTGGCGATCTAACATATGATTATCAAAGCCTGGATGGAAAAACACAAAATATTATAGATATTATAGAAAATAAAAGTGATATTTCTCAAAAAATTATAGACTCAAAAAAACCTATGATTATATTTGGTGAGTCATTTTTAAGTGTTAAGTCAGCAAAATATTTATTTCATTCATTAAAAGAATTTTTATCTCAAAATAACAAATTTACAGATGATTGGAATCCAATAAATGTATTATCTGTAGATGCTGCAACTGTAGGAAGTTTTGATTTAGATATAATTGATAAAAATAATAAATTGCTTGATGACCTAAATGAAAATAAATTTGAAATTGTTTATTTGCTTGGACAAGACAATTTAAATTTTAAAAAGAAAAATGAGTTTGTAATTTATCAAGGAAGTCATGGAGACAGAGGTGCAGAAATTGCAGATATTATTTTACCAGGTG
>CACKZI010000030.1 GCA_902604605.1 uncultured Pelagibacteraceae bacterium
AATTTTTAGTGGAGAAAGTTCGATGTAATCTTTGGGATTTTTTTGGAATAATTCGAATAACTCATTAATCAAATATGGTGCAGTAATTACTGTAGGACCACCATCATAAATAAAACCATTTTTTTTGAATACTCTAGCTCTACCTCCAAGATCTTTATGTTTTTCAATTAAAATAACCTTATGACCTTTAGCTTTAAGCCGAAGTGCAGCAGCGATACCACCAAAACCAGAGCCTATGACAATAGAATTCATTATGATAATTTATATTTTTTTGAGAAAAATGTAAGAATATTATGAATTAATTTTTTTTAACTCTTCTTTAGTTTCATCTAAATTTTTTTGAAACAATGTGTCTAGTTTAGATTTATCAACAGAAGTAGTGATAATTTTTTTGACAGAGTCAACGGCAATCTTAATTGAAGTATCTTTAATTTCTTTAATTGCTGCCTCTTTCATTTGACCAATTTTGTTTTCAGCAAGGTTTTTTTTGATTTCAGATGTTCTATGAAATTTATCGTTTAGCTCAATGACAAGTTTATCACTATCTTTTTTAGCCTGTTCTAATATTTCATTACTTACTGACTGAGCAGTATCTAATTTATTTTGAGCATTATATAATAATGTTTTAGCCTCTGTTCTCAACTTTTCACTTTCATCAATTTCATTTTTTATGTCTAAAATTAGTTTATTTAAAATTTCATTGATTTTTTGAGGTATCTTTAAGTAAACAAGTATCCCAAAAAAAATAATGAAAGAAACCGCTACCCAAAAAGTTGCATCAATTGCCATAATATTTATTTCCATTTTTTTTTGATAAATCATCAACTATCGCTGAAATGCTGCTGTTATTTACATCGGCTCCAATTAATTTTTTTACAATCTCCGAGGAAGTTTCGATTGCAATTTTATTAATTTTTTCTGGAGCTTTTTTTTTAAGTACATAAATTTCTTGTTCAGCTTTTTTTATCTCTTCATCAATTTGTTTATCTAAAGTTTCTTTTTTTAAATTGATATCCTTAAGTACCTTTTCTCTAGCATCTTTAAAAATATTTTTTGCCTGCAACTTACTTTTTAAAATAATGTCATCATATTCTTTAATTTTAGACACACTACTTTCTCTCTGTTTTTCTGCCGCCTCAATATTTTCTTGTATTTGAGATTTTCTTAGTTCTAGGTTAGCACTTATTTTTGGAAGTATTAATTTTGATAAAACTACATACAAGATACCAAAAGTGAGTGTTAGCCAGAATATTTGTGAAATCCAAAACTCGGGATTTAATTGAGGCATACCTCCACTTTCAGCTGGAAAAACTTCTTTTATAAAAAAGAAATTAAAAAATATTGACTGAAAAAATATTTTTTTAATCATTATTTAAAACGCAAAAAGAATGATTAACGCAACTACTAATCCAAATAATCCAGTTGCCTCTGCAAGGGCAAAACCTAAAAGCAAATTAGGAAATTGTTTTTGTGCAGCTGATGGATTTCTCATCGCTCCTGACAAATAGTTTCCAAAGATTATTCCAATACCAACACCGGCACCTGCTAGAGCGATTGCTGCTAAACCTGCCCCGATCATTTTTGCTGCTTCTAATTCCATTATATCCTCCTATGTTTATTAATGGTGTAAGTTTAATGCATCATTTAAATAGATGCAGGTTAAGATTGCAAAAACATATGCTTGAAGAAAAGCAACTAATATCTCTAAACCAGTTAATGCAACCGAAAAACTCAGTGGAAGCCATCCACCGACTATTCCAAGACTTATTACAAAGCCTCCGAAAACTTTCATCATTGTATGACCTGCCATCATGTTAGCAAACAATCTAACAGACAAACTTATTGGCCGACTTAAATATGAAATTATTTCAATAACTACTATCAAAGGGAGTAGCACTATAGGTACTCCACTTGGAACAAATAGTTTTAAATATCCAAATCCATGTTTAATAAAACCTATGACTGTAACTCCGATAAAAATGAATGCTGCAAGCATAAAAGTTACAATAATATGACTCGTGACTGTGAAAGTATATGGGATCATTCCAAACATATTACAAAAAAGCACAAACATAAATAAAGAAAATATAAAAGAAAAATAAGGTTTTGCTTTAGAACCCGCAGTATCACTTATCATCTTGGATATAAAAGAATAACTCAATTCAGCTAAAAGCTGAATTTTATTTGGTAACATAGAATTTTTTTTAGAACCAAGATTAAATATAATCAATATAGCTAGAGAACTTACAACCATAAACAAACTCGCGTTTGTAAATGAGATATCAAAAGCTCCTAATTTAATTTCTGGACCAATTCTATAAACTTCGAATTGTGTCATTGGGTTTGCTGCCATAAAATCTCTATCTATCTTGCATTTTTTTTGCTGATTTAATTACATTAGTTATGCCAGCAACTACACCTACAAAAAAAAATATTAAAATTAACCAAGGTTTAGTACCAAAGGTATTGTCTAAAATAAACCCAATAATTGTCCCTACAGCAACGGCGGAGACAAGTTCAGTACTTAGCTTAAAAGCCGTGCCAATTGGTGATGGATTATGTTTATTTCTATCCAAATCTCTTTTACTGGCTCTTTTTTTTGCAATTTCTAAGCGAGTTTTGAATGGATCCTTTGACATTCTAGTTTATCTAATTAAGCGACCATACTCTCTGCTTTTTGTAAATCAACAGCAACTAGTTGGCTGATACCTTTTTCAGGCATAGTTACACCATAAAGTCTATTCATTTTAGACATGGTTAAAGCATGATGAGTAACAATAATAAATTTAGTATTTGTTATCTTAATTAATTCTTCAAGCAAACTACAGAATCTTGTGACATTTGCGTCATCTAAAGGAGCGTCCACTTCATCCAGCACGCATATAGGAGAAGGATTGGTTAAGAAGACAGCAAAAATTAAAGATAGGGCAGTTAAAGCTTGTTCTCCTCCTGATAACAAAGTTATTGATTGGAGTCTTTTTCCTGGTGGGCTAACTAACATCTCTAAACCTGCTTCAAGGGGGTCGTCTGAGTCGACTAGTTCCAATTTTGCATTTCCACCATTGAATAATTTTGTATAAACTTCATTAAATTTTCTATTCACCTTTTCAAAGGCTTCAATTAACCTTTCCCTTCCTTTTTGATTGAGTTCATTAATACTGTCTTTTAATTTAATAATTGCATTAACTAAATCAGTTCTATCTTGTTCCATCTTTTTAATTTCTGTCTCATATTTATTTGTTTCCTCATCAGCTTTAAGATTTACGGATCCTAATTTTTCTCTTTCTTGTTTTTTTTTATCTAGTAGATCTTCTTGGTTCACTGGATCAGGTAATTCTTCTTTACCAAAAAGATTTGAATTTTCTAAAATATTTTCCTCTGAAAGATTTAGTTCTGAATTTATTCTATCAACAAGATCATTTTTTCTTTTTTTAAGACCTTCAATTGTAGCACCTGAACTTGCTTTTCTTTCTCTTATTTGAATTGATTGTTCTTGAATTTCATTTAATTGAGTTCTGAGGTTTTCTATTTTTTCATCGGTCTCATTAATAATCATTTCATTGCTGATTTTCTCTTGTTCAGAGATTCTTAAACCTTCAGAGATCTGACCTTTTTTTTCTGCTTGCAATTTTGGTTGATTATCTAATTTTTCTAGTTGTATGTTAAGTTTATTTTTTCTTTCTGAAAGCTCATTTACCATTTTTTCAGAATTTGAAAATAAATTTTTCCAACTTGTTGACTCTGTTTCAATGATATTTATTCGTTCTTTTCTTTTAATTGTTTCTTTTTTAATACTTTCATTTTTGCTGTAACTGTCAGAATATTCTTCAATAATAATATTTAAATTATCAAGTACATTTAATGCTTCATTATTTTTTTGAGAGTTGATTAATTCTTTAATTTTTTCTATCTCAGTTCTAAGTTTTTCCTTAGATAAATTTAGATCTTGATTTGATTTTTTTTCATTCTCATAATATTTAGAGTCAATCTCAATTAAGCTATTCTTTTCCTCTTTGAGTCTTTTTTCATTTGAGTTAGCATCTATTATTATTCCTTTTTCTCTATTTATGTCTTCATCAAAGGTTTTAAGAGATTTTTTTATGTTTTCAATTTCATCTTGAGTTCTAGAGTTCTCCTCATCAAGGCTTTGAAGTTCCAAGTTTAGTCTTTGTATTCTCGATAGATTTTCAATATTTTTTTCTCTAAGTGGACTAACTTTATCTATTTCAGATTTTATTAATTTTTCTAAATCTGATATTTTATTATTGAAACCACTTACTTCATCTCCAGCTTCAATATTTATTTCATTTTCAATTTTAATTTCTTTATCAATCTCTAATAATTTTAAATAATACAATCCAGCCTCAATTTTTTTTATTTCATCAGAAATATTTTTATATTTTGTTGCTTCTTCAGCCTGTTTTTGTAAATTTGCTAACTGTTTTTCTTGCTGTCTTCTTAATTCATCGGCTCTTTTTAAATTATTCTCAGCAGCACTTAACCTTAATTCAGCCTCATGTCTTCTAACATGTAAACCTGAAATTCCTGCCGCTTCTTCTAAAATTGCTCTTCTATCAGTTGGTTTTGCTGTTACTAATGCACCAATCCTTCCTTGGCTAATCATTGAGGGCGAGTGAGCACCAGTAGACAAGTCAGCAAAAAACATTTGTGCATCTCTTGCTCTCACTTCTTTGTCGTTAATATAAAACTTTGACCCCTTATCTTTTTCTATTTTTCGT
Organism: uncultured Pelagibacteraceae bacterium; assembly: GCA_902604605.1. Lineage (GTDB taxonomy): Bacteria > Pseudomonadota > Alphaproteobacteria > Pelagibacterales > Pelagibacteraceae > Pelagibacter. The sequence continues at coordinate 4,740 of CACKZI010000030.1, forward strand.
CTGACATTTATCTCATCAAGTTCTCTAAATTGTATTGGTCCTTCATTATCATTATTTTTTACTGCCACAGAAACTTCTGCAATATTTTTAGAAGCTTTATTTGAAGTACCAGAAAATATTACATCTTCCATGCCAGTACCTCTCATGCTTTTAGCTGATGTTTCTCCCATAACCCATCTAAGAGATTCTACTATGTTTGATTTACCACATCCATTAGGACCTACAATTCCTGTTAAACCATCCTCTATTAAAAAGTCAGTTTTATCAGCAAAGGATTTAAAACCATTGAGTTGAATTTTTTTAAACTCCATGGTTTAGATTATATCAGCTTTTCAAGGGATTTTTTTAAATTTTTGTAATTAAGAGATTTTTCAAACTTTTTGTTGTTTATAATTATCGTAGGAGTAGCATTTACTTTAAAATTTTTAACTCCCTCGATTCGATCATTTAAAATGTAGTCTTCAATTTTCTTGTCACTAATGCATTTTTCAAAATCAATTTTAAAACCAACGCTATTTATGAATTTTTTAAGATTATCGTTCACTTGTTCTATTGTGTTGCCTTTTATCCATTTTTGTTGATTAGAATATAATACCTCCAAAATTTCTAAGCCCTGATCTTTTTTACATTGCACAATTTTTGACGCATTAAACGCTGCAGCATCCAAGGGAAAATGTCTAAATTCAATTTTTGCTAATCCAGTATCAATATAATCTTTTTTAAGATTTGGATAAACGTTTTTGTGAAAATCAGCACAGTGACTGCATGTTAATGATTCATATACAATGATCGATATTTTTGCTGATTGTTTACCTGAAATTATTCTATTAGAATCAGCATGTAAATTGAATTCAAAAGAAAAAAATAAAATTAAAATAGTTATAACTTTTTTCATTTTTCCTTAAATACTTTTGTTAATTCAATTAAAGACCTTTTGATTTTTTCATTTTTAACACTATTTATTTTTTTTTTAAATTTATTATTTGTCACATTTAACTTTTGTTCACTTTCATGAGAAATAGTTTCTTTCTCATCATTAAAACTAATGAATTTAAGTTTTTCAACAACAGAATTTTCAAAAAAATTATTCATCCTATCGATTATCTCTTTTTTTGAATATTCTAAATCAACTTCATGACCTCTTTTTACCATAACAATCAAAGTACTTACTCCAAGCTTATTTGAATTTTTAAATGATTTTGGATAACAAATATTGAATAAATTTTCACCAACAATAAATTTCCAATTATTAAGTGTTTCAGAATAAATATGGCCTTTTTTACTTATGATCCTTTTAATATTTTTTGGTAAAGTGTCTTTAAAAGATCTTAAGCCTTGAATGCTTCTATTTCTCTGCTTAGTATATTTTTTAAAATACATATGAAAGAACAATTATTAACAAAAAAAATTCTTAAATGGTATGATTTTAATAAAAGACCATTACCATGGCGAAAAAATGTTTCTTTACAAAAAAGACAGTATTATACGTTAGTAAGTGAATTTATGCTTCAACAAACACAAGTTGTGACTGTTATTCCATATTTTAATAAATTTATAAAAAATATTCCTGATCTAAAATCTCTATCATTAGCTCAAAATAAAAAATTAATAAAACTTTGGGAGGGACTTGGGTATTACTCTAGAGTAAGAAATTTAAAGAAAACTGCGCAAGTTATAATAAAAAAATTTAAGGGAAAATTACCTTGTAATTTAGAAGAGTTATTATCATTACCTGGAATAGGTAATTATACTGCAAGTGCTATTTTAGCCATAGCTTTTAACAAACAATATATTCCGTTGGACGGAAATATAGAAAGAGTTTTAAAAAGATATTTGTATCTTAAAAAAGACAAAGAAATCGCAAAAGATAATCTTATCCAAAAAAAATCTATATTTGGATTATCCTCACGATCAAGTGACTATGCTCAAGCTTTAATGGAGTTGGGTGCATTAATTTGTAAGCCGACTAATCCAGAATGCAAAAAATGTCCAATCTCAATGAATTGTAAATCTTTCCAAAAAAAAGATTTCAATTTAACAAAGAAAGTAAAAAAAAATAAAGAAAAGTATTTTATTCTCAAAGTTTACAAAAAAAATCAAAGATATCTATTAATTAAAAATACAAAGTTTAATTTTTTAAAAAATTTAACAATATTTCCTATGGAGGAATTGTCTAAACCAAAAAATTTTAATGAAAATTTAAACTTTAAAATGTCTAATATGAATATGAATATTAAAATTCAGTATCTAAAAAATAGTAGTAAATTTCAGTCGCCTTTCTGGATTGATCAAAAAAAAATAAATAATTATATGTTGCCGACATTCACTAAAAAAGTTGTTAAATATTTAGAAAAAAGTTAATGAAAAAAGTAGCTATTATAGGAGCTGGAATTTCAGGTTTGTTTATTGCCAATTTATTTAAAAGAAATCCCAATTATCAAATTACGATTTATGAAAAAAATATCTCAATTATTTTAGAGGAGGGTTATGGTGTCCAGTTATCAGTAAATTGTATAAAGCTCTTAAATGAAATCGGATTTGAAAAAATACAAAATGGTGAAAAATTCACTCCTGAAAAAATTGATTTTTATACAGATAAAAGCTCTAAAAAAATATGTGAATTAGATATTTCAAACTATAACTCAAAAAATTGTAAGTATACCACTATAAAAAGATCTACATTAATTAACTTTTTAAAAAGAGATTTAGGAGACCTGATAAAGACTGGCTATAATATTTCAAAAATAGACCAGCAAGACAAACAAATTAAACTTTCATTTGAAAATGATGAAACTATAGAATGTGATTACCTAATCATCTCTGATGGAGTTTTTTCAAAAAGTAAAAGTCTTATTTCAAATAATCAAACTAAACCTAGATATAATGATACATTAGCAATTAGGGGCATGATAACTAAATTGCCTAAAAATATTGATAATAAACATATATCTTTATTTTTAGGTTCGGATTTTCATTATGTAATTTATCCAGTAAGTCCAAGTGGAGGTTTAAATTTTATAGCTAT
>CACKZI010000031.1 GCA_902604605.1 uncultured Pelagibacteraceae bacterium
TCATAACCAGTTTCAAATGAATTTTTTAAAGTTTCCTCCAAAGTGTAAGTTCCATTTGCTGCACCTAATGTTCTCTCATTTTGTTTAGATTGACCTGGAATAAATGCATCAATACTCTCGTTAAATTTTGTTTTATTTCCAGACTGTGAAGCTAAATGAATAGTTGGGGTCCAAAAACCAGAAACACATATACAATCACATTTAATATTTTCTACTTCACCAAGAACCTCTTTATCATCTGAAATTTTTGCAATATCAGCTGATTTTACTTTTTTGTAACCTTGAGCGGCCACTACCACATAAGAAAATTTAATATTAATTCCTAAATTTTTAGCTTCTTCAACAATTTCTGACTGAGGATCTTTTCTTGTATCTAAAATTAAAGCATCAATTCCGTTTTTTTTAAATTCAATTGCTGTTTCATAGCCACTATCATTATTAGTGAATATTAAAGGATTTTTACCAACTAATACCCCGTATACTTTTAAATATTCTTTTGCTGCTGATGATAACATCACACCTGGAGTGTCATTATTTCCAAAAACTATTGGTCTCTCTATGGATCCAGATGAAATTAAAACTTCTTTAGCCCTAATATACCAAAGTCTTTGTTTTGGATGAAATTTTTTAGTTTCTGGCAAGTGATCACTAATTCTCTCAGACATTACTAACATGTTGTGATCATAATAACCAAAAACCTGTGATCTATTTTTAACAGTTACGTTTGGCATTTCTTTAAGCTCAGCAATAATTCCTTCAGCCCATTCTTTGCCAGATTTATTTCCAATATTAACTTCGTCTGTAAGCAAAGTTCCTCCAAATCTAGCTTTATCCTCAGCTAAAATAACTTTCGCCCCATTATTCGCAGCAGCATACGCACTAGCCAAACCTGACGGGCCTGAGCCAGCAATTAATAAATCACAATACTCATATTTGTGCTCATATCTTTCTTTGTCATGTTTTGTTGATGCAACTCCCAATCCTGCTGCTTTTCGGATAAATGGCTCATAAATTTTATACCAAAAGCTTTTTGGCCACATAAAAGTTTTATAATAAAATCCAGCTGGAAGAAAAATTTTTAAAAAATTATTTATTGCACCAACATCAAAATTTACGCTTGGCCAACAATTTACACTAGAAGCTTCAAGACCTTCAAAAAGTTCTTGTTCTGTAGCTTTAATATTCGGTTCTGTTTCACCATTTCTATATAATTGAACTATTGCATAAGGTTCATCTACTCCGGCACCAAAAAATCCTCTTGGTCTATGATATTTGAAACTTCTCCCAACTAAATGAATTCCATTGGCTATTAATGCTGAAGCTAATGTATCTCCCTCATAACCATAATATTTTTTACCATTAAATTTAAATGAAAGTTTTTTGCTTCGATTAATTAACCCAATATTTTCTAATCTAAAACTTTGTGACATTATGAAATTTCCTCAGTAGCCTTTAAAGTGTTAAAAATCTCATGTGTAGATGTATCTCTCTCAACTTTTATCCATTGTCTACAGCCTGATAGGTGTTGCCACAATTCCCAATGTTTTCCTCTTAGACTTTTTCTATTGTAAACAAAATTGTCCCAATCTTGATCTGAAACTTCTTTACCTAACTCCGGTCTTTTAACGGTTGCATCTCCTCCGTAAGAAAATTCATTTTGTGATCTCATACCACAATGTGGACATTTAATATGAAGCATTTATGAAATCCAAGTTTTAGTACCAAGTCCTTTTTCATCAAGCAAATGACCAGTACTAAATCTATTTAAACTATATCCTGAATTCAATTCATGAACTCTATCTTGTGCAATAGTGTGTGCAAAAGTCCATCCAGATGCTGGTGTAGCTTTAAAACCACCATAGCACCAACCACAATTTAAATATAATCCTTCGATATGTGTCTTATCTATTATTGGTGAACCGTCCATAGACATATCCATTATCCCTCCCCAAGTTCTAAGCATTTTTAATTTACTTAAGAACGGCATCATTGCTACTCCCTCTGTTAACACGTGTTGAAGTGTTGGAAGGTTTCCTCTTTGTGCATAACTATTGTAACCATCCAAATCACCTCCCATAACCATCTCACCTTTATCTGATTGACTAATATAGAAGTGTCCAGCTCCAAAAGTAACTACTCTATCTAAAACTGGTTTTACTGGCTCAGACACACAAGCTTGTAATAAATGAGTTTCAATGGGTAATGTCATATTTAATTTTTCAGCTAGAATGTTTGTGCTGCCCGCAACACATAATCCAATTTTTTTTGCTTTAATATCTCCTCTAGATGTTCTTACTCCATTTATTTTTCCATTTGACACATCAAATCCAATTACTTCACAATTTTGAATTATATCTACACCCATTGAATCTGCTTGTCTTGCGTAACCCCAAGCTACTGCATCATGTCTTGCTGTTCCTGCACTAGGCTGCATAAGTCCGCCAAAAATTGGAAATCTAACATTTTCAGAAAAATCAGCCATTGGAATAATCTCTTTTACTTGTTCTCTGTTCAAAAGAACTGCGTCTATTCCGTTTAATCGCATTGAATTACCTCTTCTAGCGTAAACATTCATTTGAGCATCTGAGTGAGCTAGATTAATAATTCCTCTCGGAGAAAACATTACATTATAGTTTAAATCTTGGCTCATCTTTCTCCAAAGATCCATTCCAAATTCGCTAAACAATGCATTATCATCATACATATAATTTGATCTAATTATTGTAGTGTTACGTCCAACATTACCTCCACCTATCCATCCTTTTTCTATGATGGCTACATTTGTAATACTATGCTCTTTAGCTAAGTAATATGCAGTAGCTAAACCATGGCCACCACCCCCAATTATGACTACATCATATTCTTTCTTTGGAGTTGGGTCTTTCCAGGCTAAATCCCAATTTTCATGATTAGAAAATGCATTTTTAACTAAGTTAAATATTGAATATTTTTGCATGAATAAATTTTATAATAATGAATATAAATAGTTCATATTTTTTTTATATATAATTTTTAGATATTTCCAAAGCCTTTAAAAAGAGATACTAATCAACCAGTTTTTTAGATTTAACAGAGGAATTTTAATGAGTGAAGTAAAGTCGGATATCCAAATAGCAAGAGAAGCAAAAATGCAGCCTATCAAAGATATATTAGCTAAGATTAATGTGCCAGATGAAAGCTCTGCCTTTAGTCCAATGGGTAGACATATTGCAAAAATAAATTTGGAATATCTAAATACTTTAAAAAAGAAAGATGGAAATTTAATTCTAGTAACAGCAATTACACCAACACCAGCTGGTGAAGGAAAAACTACAACCTCTGTAGGATTAAATGATGGTTTGAATAAAATTGGAAAAAAATCAATTGTATGTTTAAGAGAACCTAGTCTTGGACCATCTTTTGGAATGAAAGGTGGTGCAGCTGGAGGAGGATATGCTCAAGTTGTTCCAATGGAACAGATTAATTTACATTTTACAGGTGATTTTCATGCAATCACTTCTGCACACAATTTATTGTCTGCACTAATTGATAATCATATTTATTGGGGAAACAAACTAAATATTGATGTTAGACGTGTGGTTTGGAAAAGAGTAATGGATATGAATGATAGATCTTTAAGATCAATCGTAGTTGATCTGGGTGGTGTTGCTAATGGTTATCCTAGACAAGATGGTTTTGATATAACCGTTGCTTCTGAAATAATGGCAATCTTCTGCTTAGCTACAGATTTAAAAGATTTAGAAACTAGAATAGGAAATATTACTATTGGGTATACTAGAGATAAAAAAGCAATTTGTGCTAAAGATTTGAATGCTCACGGTCCAATGACAGTTTTATTGAAAGAAGCAATTAGACCAAATGTGACACAAACTTTAGAAAATAATCCAGCGATAATTCATGGAGGTCCATTTGCAAATATCGCACATGGATGTAATTCTGTAATTGCAACAAAAGCAGGTTTAAAACTTGCAGACTATGTAGTAACAGAAGCTGGTTTTGGTGCAGACCTTGGAGCAGAAAAGTTTTTGGACATTAAATGTAGAAAATCAGGAATTAAACCTGATTGTGTAGTTATAGTAGCAACAATTAGAGCTTTAAAGATGCATGGTGGTGTTGCAAAAGACGAATTAAAAAAAGAAAACGTTGATGCATTAAAAAAAGGACTTGTAAATTTAGAAAGACATATAAATAACACTAGAAAATTTGGTCTTCCAGTAACTATAGCTGTTAATCATTTCATAACAGATACAGATAAAGAGATGAATACATTGCTTGATTTTTGTAAAACTCAAGGAGTTAAGGCATCTAAGTGTACCCATTGGTCAAACGGTGGTGAAGGAACCAAAGAATTAGCAAAAAATGTAGCTGAAATTTGTGAAGATAAAAAAAATACATTCAAATATTTATATGAAGATAGTTTACCACTATTCAAAAAAATAGAAAAAATTGCACAAGAAATCTATCATGCAAGTGAGGTTGTGGCAGATACTAAAGTAAGACAGCAATTAAAAGACTTTGAAGAAAAAGGTTATGGAAAACTTCCAGTGTGCATAGCCAAAACTCAATATAGTTTTTCAACTGATCCAAATCTTAAAGGTGCTCCTACTGGACATGTCTTGCCAGTGAGAGAGGTAAGATTATCTTCGGGAGCTGAATTTATTGTTGTTGTCTGTGGAGAAATAATGACAATGCCAGGGTTGCCCCGAGTCCCAGCAGCAGACTCGATTAAGCTTAATAACAAAGGTGATATAGAAGGTTTATTTTAAACTTTAATCTTAAGTTTCTTATTATTGATTATTGTTCTCAATAAATTATTCATTAGAGGAATTCTTTTTTTATCAATTTTTTTCAAAATATATGGAGCAATCTCTCGTGCAAGCTGTTCACCTTCAACAGTATCATTGGGCATAAATTTTTTTTTTGCTGTTTTAAATGTAAAACCTCTGCCTAAGTAGCTTCCCATTTTACTATTTCTTCCTCCAGCCGCGCTTACATATAAATCACCAATACCAGCAAGACCCAATGTTGTTTCTTCTTTACCTTTAAAATATTTGATTAAATAACCCATTTCGATAACTGATTTTTGAAATAAATTTGATGAAGCATTTAAACTTTGGCCAGCTCCAATAATCATCGAATATATATTCTTAATTGCTGAACAAACCTCAATTCCAATTATATCTTTAGAAAATTCTATTATGTAGTATTTGGTAGATATCATTTTACCAATTTTTTTAGCTAAATTAATATTTTTATTTGCAACAATAACACTTGTTTGATTTTTTCTTGCAAGTTCCTTTGCTAAACAGGGTCCTTTTAAAATAGAAATATTAGATACATTGTAATTTTTTTTCAACTGTTCGGAAATTGTGAAAATTTTCTTATTTTTTTTTTCATATTTTAAACCTTTTGTAAGGACTAAAATTGGGGTTTTGATATTTAGATTCTTAAATTGTTTCCCAATAAAATCTATTCCTGAAAGACTTAAAGCAATTACAATTAAATCAAACTTTTCCCTTAATAAAGAAGAAGAGAATTTTCTAAATTTTAATTTTTTTGGAAGATTAATTTTTAAAGCTGAATGAAATTTATTTTTTGAAGAAAGGTTTCTAATAAACAACTTGCTATAAGGTTCTGTAATTGTTACACTATTATTATTTTCTAGACATGGGACTGAAAATGCAGATCCCATGGCTCCACCACCAATAATCAAAATTTTTTTCATAATAAATTATTAATTTATTGCAATTTTTATCATTTTGTTAGTAAAATACAGTTACAAATTATTCTAAATGGAGATTTATTTATGACTAAAGTAGCAATTATCGGTGCTGGACCATGTGGTTTATCTATGTTGAGATCTTTTGAACAAGCTGAAAAAAATGGTGAAAAAATTCCTGAAATAGTTTGTTTTGAAAAACAAGAGGATTGGGGTGGTTTGTGGAACTATAGTTGGAGAACAGGTTCTGATCAATACGGAGATCCTGTTCCAAATAGCATGTATCGATATCTTTGGTCAAATGGACCTAAAGAATGTTTGGAGTTTGCTGACTATTCATTTGACGAACATTTTGGAAAACCAATTCCATCATTTCCACCTAGAGAAGTATTATACGATTATATTATTGGAAGAGTAAATAAGGGAAATTTTAAAAATAAGATAAAGTTTAATACTAGAGTAGTTAATACAGTATTTAAAAATGAAAAATTTGAGATTAGTTACCAAGACAAAGTTAATAATAAAATTTTAAAAGATAATTTTGATTATGTGGTTGTTTCTACTGGGCATTTTTCTGTTCCATTCATACCTGAATATAAAGGTATGAAATCATTTCCGGGAAGAATTATGCATTCACATGATTTTAGAGATGCTGAAGAATTTAGAGACAAAAATGTAATTGTTTTAGGAAGTAGCTACTCAGCAGAGGATGTGGCTCTTCAATGTAACAAGTATGGAGCAAAAAGTGTAACCATCGGTTATAGACACAACCCTATGGGATTTAAGTGGCCTAAAGGAATGAAAGAAGTGCACTATCTAGATAGATTAGAGGGTAAAAAAGCTATTTTTAAAGATGGTACTGAACATGATGCTGATGTTGTAATTTTATGTACAGGTTATTTACATCATTTTCCGTTTTTAGAGGAAAACTTACAATTAAAAACTGGAAACAGACTTTATCCACCAAAATTATATAAAGGTGTGGTATGGCAAGATAATCACAAACTTTTATATCTAGGAATGCAAGATCAGTTTCATACATTTAATATGTTTGATTGTCAGGCTTGGTATGCACGAGATGTAATAATGAATAAAATTAAAATTCCAAATAGTAATGAAATTGAGAAAGATATTAATAAGTGGGTAGGAATGGAAGAAAAATTAGAAAACCCAGATCAAATGATTGATTTTCAAACAGAATATACAAAAGAGCTTCATGAAATGTCAGATTATCCCAAAATTGATTTTGAGTTAATAAGAAAACATTTTAAAGAATGGGAACACCATAAAGTTGAAGATATAATGACTTATAGAAATAAATCTTTTTCATCTCCTGTTACTGGTTCAGTTGCGCCAATACATCATACGCCTTGGGCAAGTGCCATGGATGATTCTTTAAAAACTTTTTTAGATAAATAGATTAAAATTAAGCAATCCCTAGATGTTCTTTTCTTTTTTCAACCCAGGTTCTAATTAAATTATCAAATATTAAACCAATAAACGCTACACAAATACCAAGTGTTAATCCAATTCCTGCACCTTTTTTATCTGATAATGCTTTTAAAATATATTGGCCTAAGTCTTCTGTGCCAATAAATGCTCCTATGATTACCATAAACAAAGCAAAAACAATCGTTTGATTTAGACCAAGCATCATGTGAGGAAAAGCTAAAGGAAATTCTATTTTAGTCAGTCTTTGAAATTTATTTACACCTGACATTGTTGCTGCATCGTGCAATCCTACGGGTACACTTCTTAAACCCTCAATTGTATATCTTGTGGCTGGTATTGTAGCATAAACTATAACTGCAATTAATACTGATGTATCAGTAATACCGAAAAGCATCATAACAGGGATTAAATATACAAAAGACGGGAAAGT
>CACKZI010000032.1 GCA_902604605.1 uncultured Pelagibacteraceae bacterium
TAATATTGCTCATAAGTTAACTTAATATTCATTTGATCATAAAACTGTAAAGTTTTTTCAACAAGTAAAATGATAATCATATATTTATAATGATCCTTGAAAGCTTGATAAACTGCATTCATCCATCTCCATTGATGATTGATCCAATCTTTTCCTAACTGATCATAGTTAGCCATCATATGATCATAAACTTGCTCATCGTTTATAACTTTTGAAAAATCTATTTGTCTTAAACTCATAATTGTAAAAACAAGATATGAAACCCAAAATGAACAGGTGTCAATCAAATAGCGACCCAAATTGAACTTTCTTAAAATTGTTACTTAGTATTAATCATGTTTTAATGAATAATGGAAAATAAAGGCTTTGCGGATAATCAAACGAATATCGAGACCCCAAATGATATTGGTATTACTGAAAAGCCTTTAAATCCAAATAAAATCAGGACAAATAGAGTCGACATAAACGTTTTAAAATCAAAACTACAAGAAACTGAAAGTAAGGAATTCAAGAAAAATTTGTTTATCCTTTCAACTCTAATATTAGCACTGAGCGTATTAGGAATTTATCTATCTTTATGAGCAAATTTGCAAATTCTGTTATTCCATGGTTAAATGAAGCTATGAAAAGTACTGGCATTAACGTTAAAGAAAAATTAATTGCTAAATATTTAGTTCAAGATAAACAAAAAAATATATCAACAAAAAGTACAGATATAAATGTTTTGCTAAATCGGGTAAAATTAGATCAAAAAAATGAAGCTAGAAAAAAATTATATTTTTCAGCAGCAGCTTCTACTGGATTAATTTTATTTGGTCTGATCATTTTTTAATAAAATTTACTTAAATTTCCTTATAATTAAACATTTAAGATAACGAATAAATATTGAATCAAAATATTAAACTATTATAACTCATCCAAATAAGGCGGGGTAGCTCAGTTGGTTAGAGCGCGGGACTCATAAGCCCGAGGTCAGTGGTTCGATCCCACTTCCCGCTACCAATAGCCTAAAGTACTAATTTCTTAAGATAGGTAGAATAATCACAATTCCCATAAAATTTAATAGATTCAATTACTTGTTTTTTTGTAATCCATTTTTTATTTAGTGATATCTCTTCCAAACAAGCAATTTTAAATCCCTGTCTATTTTCAATAGCTGATACAAAAGCAGATGTTTTATAAAAATCTTCTATCGAACCTGTATCAAGCCAAGCACCGCCTCTACCGATTAAATCAGCAGACAACTGTTTTTTTGACTTATACATATTTAATAAATCAACAATTTCAACTTCTCCTCTTCTAGAAGGCTTGAGTTTTTTTGCAAATTTAACCACATTGTTATCAAAAAAATAAAGTCCAGTTATTGCTAGATCAGATAAAAACTTTTTTGGTTTTTCTTTAATAGATATAATCTTATTTTTTTTATCAATTTTAGCTACACCAAAAAGCTCAGGTTTTTGAACTTTGTAAAGAACAACTCTAGCTCCTTTTTTTAGTTTAGTATTCTCAAGAAGTTTACTAGTTAAATTTTGTCCATAAAAGAAATTATCTCCCAAGATCATAGCTACATTATTTTTGCCAATAAATTTTTCTCCTATAACAAACGCATCTGGTAATCCCCTTGGTTTACTTTGTTCTAGATAAGTAATCTTAATACCCAATCTTTTTCCATCAGGAATTATTTTTTTGTATTGGTTTAACTGACCTTTGTTAACAATAATTAATATATCTTTAACATTTGCGAGCATTAAAATTGAAAGAGGATAAAATATTAATGGTTTATCATAAATTGGAAGTAATTGTTTGTTAACAGCTTTTGTCAGAGGACTCATTCTTGTACCTTTGCCACCAGCCAAAATAATTCCTTTTTTAATCATCCTTTACCCAATCTTTTAATTATATCTTTTTTTGATAGTGATTTATAATAATTTTTATTTTCATTATACCAATTAAAAGTTGATTTAATTCCACTTTTAAAACTTGTTTTTGGTGCCCAACCTAATTCTTTTTTTATTTTGTTGCTATTTAAAGCATACCTTAAATCATGACCTGGTCGATCTTTGATAAATGTTACTTTAACTTTTTTACCAATTCTTAAAATTTTTTTTGATATTTTGATTAGTTCTTTTGATACCTGTAAATTATTTAAATTTTTATTTGAACCAATGTTATAAAATTCACCAATTTTACCTTTTTTAAAAACTTTAAATAGTGCTTCACAGTGATCTTTAACATATAGCCATTCTCTAGAATTTTTACCTTTTCCATATATTGGTAAAGGTCTATTATTTAAAATATTAAAAATCATTTTAGGAATTAATTTTTCTGGATGTTGTTTAGGTCCATAGTTGTTTGAACAATTAGTAACCATCGCTGGAATTTTAAAAGTTCTTATATATGAATTTACCAAATGGTCAGATGATGCTTTACTTGCCGCATATGGCGAACTTGGTTTGTAAGGATAATTTTCAGCTGATCTTCCAACCAAAATATCTCCATAAACTTCATCAGTTGAAATATGAATTAATCTTGATTTATATTTTTTTGAGTATTCTTTAAAACATTCAAGTAGGTTAAAAGTACCTAAAATATTACTTTCAATAAAGTTTTTGGGATTATCAATTGATCTATCTACGTGGGTTTCAGCAGCAAGATTAAATATTGCTGTTGGCTTGTATTTATAAAAGATTTTCTTAAGTTTTTTATCTTTAATATCACATCTTATAAAATTATATTTTTTTGAATTTTTATGTTCTTTAATATTATAAAAATTAGAGGAATAAGTTACTTTATCTAAGTTTATAACAAAAAATTTTTTTTGAATTAATAAGTCAATTAGGTTACTGCCTATAAAACCCAATCCACCAGTAACTATAATTTTTTTCATTTATAATTTTTATAACTTAATAATAAATATGTTAAATTTGTGTTAGTGACCAGGAAACTCAATTAAATTTTCTATTTTATACCCACTTTTTACTAATTTATCTGATCCATTTAAGTCGAAAAGATTTATAACAAATATAAAACAAGCAACTTTACCACCAGAAACTTCAATTAGTTTTGCGGCCGCCTCAGCTGTTCCACCGGTAGCAATTAAATCATCTATTATTAATACTTTATCATTTGTTTCAATAGAGTCTTTATGAACTTCAATTGTAGCTTTGCCGTACTCTAATTCGAAATCAACAGAATGTACCTCTGCTGGTAATTTATTTTTTTTTCTTAATAAGATGAAAGGTTTTTTTAAAATATAAGATACAGCGGAAGCAAAAACAAACCCCCTAGATTCAATTGCTGCAATTTTATCAAAATCATGTTTTTTTGATCTTTCAATTATTTGATCAATAGTTTCAGAAAACGCGTTTTTATCTTTAATTAATGTTGTAATATCTCTAAATAAAATACCTTTTTTAGGGTAATCTGGAATAGATCTAATAAAATCTTTTAAATTCATAATAGTTAATTATAAAACAATAAATAAATTAATTTTTAAACATGACAATAAATAAATTAGCAATAATTGGTGGAAGTGGCCTTTACGATGTGGAAGAATTCAAAAAAAGAGAATTTTTAGATATAAATACCCCTTGGGGCAAAACTTCTGATCAGATTCTTAAAATTATTTATAATAATAAAGAGGTCTATTTCTTACCAAGACATGGAAGAGGCCATTTTATATCTCCAACAAAAATAAATTTTAGAGCAAATATAGATGCACTTAAGCAATTAGGGGTGACAGATATAGTTTCAGTTTCAGCAGTTGGATCTCTGAAAGAAAATCTTCCACCAGGTAAATTTGTTATAGTCGATCAATTTATTGACCGAACATTTGCGAGAGAAAAAACTTTTTTTGATGAGGAAATTGTTGCTCATGTTTCGATGGCACATCCAACATCAAATGGTTTGATGAATTCATGTGAGGAAGCAATTAAAAAAGAAAAAATAGAATATCAAAGAGGTGGCACATATGTAGTTATGGAAGGTCCACAATTTTCTACATTAGCAGAGTCAAATTTATACCGATCTTGGAAAGCAGATGTAATAGGAATGACAAATATGCCGGAGGCAAAATTAGCAAGAGAAGCAGAAATAAGATATGCCTCTGTTTCGATGGTAACAGATTATGATTGTTGGCATCCAGATCATGAAAATGTTGATGTCCAGCAAGTTATTAAAGTTCTTTTGGGAAATGCCGCAAATGCAAAAAATATGATTAAGAATTTAATTGAAAATTTTGAAAATCATATTGATGTAAATGATCCAACGAACAATTGTTTAGATGTAGCAATAATAACTGCTCCAGAAAAAAGAACACAAAAAACTAAAGATAAACTTAATACTATAGCAGGTAGAGTTTTAAATAAATGAGAATAGAGGGAAAAGAATATAGAACAATTTGGTTTGAAAAAAATATTGTTAAAATAATAGATCAAACGAAACTTCCACATAAATTTATTATAAAGGATTTAAAAACCATTGAAGATGCGATCAATGCAATCAAAGTAATGGAGGTAAGAGGTGCACCTTTAATAGGTGCCACAGCTGCTTATGGTTTAGTTTTATCAATTATTCAAAATAATGATCAATCTTTCTTAAAAAGATCAGCTGAAAATTTGATCAATTCACGACCCACTGCAATAAATTTAAAATGGGCAGTAGATAGAATGATGAATAAGATGTCAGGTGTTAATAGTGACAAAATTTTAGATATTGCAATTAATGAAGCAAAAGAAATTTGTGAAGAAGATATAAAGTTTTGTGAAAATATTGGATTAAATGGATTAAAAATAATTGAAAAAATATATAACAAAAAAAAAAATACAGTTAATATCCTCACTCATTGTAATGCTGGATGGCTTGCAACAATAAATTGGGGTACGGCTACTTCTCCAATATATCATGCACATAAAAAAGGAATTCCAGTTCATGTGTGGGCGGATGAAACAAGACCAAGAAATCAAGGAGCCAATCTTACTTCCTATGAATTAAATGAAGAAGGAGTTAATAATACAATTATAGCTGACAACACTGGCGGTATCTTGATGCAAAGAGGTGAAGTAGATATGTGTATTGTTGGAACAGATAGAACTTTAGCTAATGGAGATGTTTGTAATAAAGTTGGAACTTATTTAAAAGCACTTGCAGCTAATGACAATAATATTCCATTTTACGTAGCATTACCTAGTTCTACAATTGATTGGAATATTAAAGATCATAAAGATATTCCTATTGAAGAAAGAAATTCTGAAGAATTATCACACATGGAAGGTTTAGATGAAAAAGGTGATGTTAAAAAAATACAAATATATCCTAGAAAAAGCAAAGCTATGAACTTAGCATTTGATGTAACACCTGCAAAATATGTAACAGGTTTAATCACTGAAAAAGGGGTATGTGAAGCATCGGAAAAGGGATTAAAGGAATTATTTAAGTAATAAAAATTTATCTTAAAGATGCAGCAATATTTCCACCATCCACGGTTAAAACAGCACCAGTAGTTTTTTTTGAAACCGCTAAATGAAAAAACGCTTTAGCTACATCTTCTGCTTTTACCTCGTTTAAAAGCAAGTTTCCTTTCATATATTCATCAGTAGAAACTTCTCTAGCTTTAGCCCTAGATTTAATCATTCCATCATTTAACAAACCACTTCTTATTCTATCAGCATTCACTCCATTTGATCTTATTCCAAGCGATCCATAATCAACTGCATATTGCTTACATAAACTCAACAAAGCAGTTTTTGGAAGGCCATAAGGACCAAAGTTTTTTCCAGGATTTACTGATTGTTTTGAAATATTAAATAATAAACATCCTTGAGTATTTTGTTTTTTCATAATCTTAATAGTTTCGGAAGCACAATTTTGATGTGAAAAAAAATTGTCTTCAAAACTATTTCTTAAAATTTTATCATCTATTTCTGCTATTGAACCACCAATTGCAGTTCCAGCATTTGAAATTAAAATATCAATCCCACCGTATTGTTCACTAATTATTTTAAAAGCTTTTTTAACACTATTTTTATTTCTTACATCACAATGCAAACAAAGATCTTTAATTTTTGACTGCATTTCCTTTACTTTTTTTTTGTTATAATCAAGCAAAACTATTTCGGCCCCATAACTTTTAAAAAGTTTATAAGTTTCTGAACCAATCGCACCAAAACCACCTGTAATTACAACAACATTTCCTTGAAGAATTTTTTTAGCTTTTTTTATTTTAGCTTGTTCAAGAGACCAATATTCAACATCGAATAAATCCTTTTCAGGTATAAACTTATATTTTGAAGTCTCTTCTACAGAAGAAATTACTCTTGCATTTGTTTCAGTTAAATCGCCTGCGATTTTAGAAGCGCTTAAACTATCACCTACACTAAATAATCCAACATTTTGAACTAAAATTACTCTTGGAGAAGTATCAAGCATTGTTTTTTTGCCTTTTACTTTTCTTTTGTTGTTGTTGAAATATTTTATATATTTTTTTCTATAATCTTGAAAACTTTTTTTAGCTAACTTTTTAAAATCTTCAATACTTGAATTTTGCTTTGGTGTAATTACTAATGGAAAAGGTTTTACTCTAATAACGTGATCTGGAGTAGCAGTTCCAATAACTGAATATCTTTTAACTTCTTTACCATTTATAAAATAATTTAAAATTTTATTAGTTCTGTAATTTAGAATAAATTTCTGATCTTTTGTTTCTGACAATAATCCTCTTAAAATTGGGGCAATTTCATCTGGACTAAATTTAGTATTATATCTTTTTATTTGTTTTATTTTTTTTCTTTTAATTTTTTTAACTGTGTTTTCAGCAATAGACACGTATTTAATCATTAAATCATAAGATTTCTTAGCATCATTATCAAAAGTAAAAATTCCGTGATTTAAAAGTATTAAACAATTTATTTTTGGATTTTTTGAATAAACTTCGTTAATTTTTTGAGCCAAACCAAAACCTGGCATAACATAAGGCACAATACTCACTTTTGGCCCAAAAATTTTTTTACATAAATCTTTTCCATTTGATCTGTTGGTGACATTCATTATTGCATCTGAATGTGTATGATCAACAAACTTAAAAGGCAAAAAAGCGTGAAGAAAAGTTTCTACAGAAGGGTTTGGAGATTTTATATCTATTAAATTTCTTTTTTGAAATGCAACCATATCTTCATCACTTAGGTATTTTTTATTTTTAAGTGATAGTAGAGGTTGTAATTTTACTGCTGGTAAACCTTCAGGTTCAATTTCAGCCATATCCCAGCCACTGCCTTTAACACAGAGAACATCGTATTTTTTTCCATCTATATCTTTAATTGATGTTTTTACAGAGGTATTTCCACCGCCATGTAAAACTAATTCGCTATTTCTTCCCAATAATCTTGTTGTATACACACGAAGAGCCATATCTTTAGAGTATCCAAGAGCTCTATATTTTTTTATGTATTTATTTGCTTCTGTGTTTGACCAATTATTTTTCAAAATTACCTTCCTTGTGGATAAAGTTTTACAGTAGTTTTTTATTTGAAAGAAGTAAAAAAATTTGTTTAGCTACTA
>CACKZI010000033.1 GCA_902604605.1 uncultured Pelagibacteraceae bacterium
ATCAATTGATAACAATAATTAATTTATTTAGCTTTTTTTACAAAGTAAATTCCTATCACAACAGCTATTAAAGATATCACAACTTTTGTAGTAATTAATTCTTTTAAAAATATATAACTCAAAATAGTTCCAAAAATTGGAATTAAGTAAGAGACTTGTGATTGAAAAATTAAACCGTTATTTACTAAAATTCTAAACCTTAATAACCATGCAAGGCCAGTTGAAACTAGTCCTAGGTAGATTACAGATATTGTTGAGTCTAATCTTGGAACAGTATTCCATGGTTGCTCGATAAAACTTGCTAACGGAATTAAAATGATAACTGCCCAAATCAATATTGAACCTGTTACATTTTCATTTTTTTTCTTACTTATTTTTAAAGTTAATACTCCACCAATTACATAGCAAGTAGAACCAAGTAAAATTAATATTGCTGAAAAAAAATTATTTTCATCAATCAGTAAATTGTCTGAAAACAAATAAAGAATTCCTGAAAAACCAATTAATATTCCAAATGTTTTTATAAAATTAAACTTTTCATTTTTAGTATAGAAATGACCTAAAACTGTTGAGCTTAATGGAGTAGTAGACATCAAAATAGCAGCTAAATTACTTTGGACAGATTTTACTCCATAAGCAATTAAAAAAAATGGGGCTACTAAATTTATAAATCCAATTAATGCAAACCAGTACCAATCTTTAGAAAATGCTTCTATTTTAATATTTTTATAATAACAAAGTAGTAAAACTGGTATAGCGCCAAATAAAACTCTCAAAAAAGCGATAGTCATTGGACCAAATGAATAAGTAGCAATTTTAATATTAAAAAATGCTGAAGCCCAGATAAGAGCTAAAAAAGTTAATAATAAATAATCTAATAATTTTGGTTGTCTCATTCTACAATATCTTCGATTAAACAATTGGTTATTTTTTCTAAATTTTTAAAAGTTATTTTAAAAACACAGTTTGGATGTCCTGCAGCAGCAAACAAAATTTTAAATCTCTCTAAAGAATTATCCATTAATATATCTATTTTATGTGAATGTCCTATAGGTGAAACACCTCCAATAGTAAATCCAGTTATATTTTTAACTTCATCAGCAGTTGCCATTGATACATCTTTTATTTTAAGTAATTTTTTAACCTTATTTAGTGAAACTTTTTTGTCCCCACTAACAAGACACAAGGTAAAAGTATTTTCCGTCTTAAAAAGTAAACTTTTAACAATTGCCCCTACCTCACAACCTAAAGATGAAGCTGCCTCCAGCGCAGTTCTAGCTGAACTATTTAAAATTATAACATTTAAATTTTCATCAAATTTTTTTAGTAGCTTACCTACTCTTTGCACTGGTTCTTTGTCTAATAAAGTCATAATTCAACTTTAAATTGTTAGTAATTCTTAGATATTTCACTATACACTTATGTAAAAAATGCATAGGTGGTATTAAGTAAAAGAGGATTATTTATCAGTCTTTTTTTGATATTACAACTTACAGAATTTTACAGGAGAAAAAATGAGTGTTAAAGATGTTTTAAACTTTATCAAAGATAAGGAAGCTGAATTTGTTGATTTAAGGTTTACAGATCCAAGAGGAAAACTTCAACATTTAACTATGGACTCCACTATTGTAGATGAAGATATGTTAAATGATGGTGTTTTCTTTGATGGCTCTTCCATAGCTGGATGGAAAGCAATTAACGAGTCTGACATGATATTAAAGCCAGATACTTCACGATTTTTTTTAGATCCTTTTACCTCACATAATACAATTGTACTTTTTTGCGACATCTTAGATGCTGTTAAAAAAACTCCATATGAAAGAGATCCGAGAGGTGTAGCTAAAAAAGCTGAGGAATATTTAAAGGCCTCTGGTATTGGAGATAAAGCTTTTTTTGGACCTGAACCAGAATTTTTTGTATTTGACGATGTAAGAATTAAAAATGATATGAACGAATGTGGATTTAAAATTGATAGTAAAGAAGGTCCATACAATTCTGGAAAAGAATATGAAAATGGTAATATGGGTCATCGACCTCCAGTAAAAGGTGGTTATTTCCCAGTTCCTCCAGTTGACAGCGAACAAGACATGAGGGGAGAATATTTAAAAAATTTAAAAGAGGTAGGTATTAAAGTTGAAAAACATCACCATGAGGTAGCTCCAAGTCAACATGAGCTTGGTATGTACTTTGGAACATTGGTTAATCAAGCTGATAATGTTCAGTTGTATAAATATGTAGTTCAAATGGTTACTCACTCTTTTGGTAAAACAGCAACTTTCATGCCAAAACCAGTTGCTGGTGATAATGGCTCTGGAATGCATATTCACCAATCAATTTGGAAAAGTGATACACCAATTTTTTCAGGTGAAGCTTATGCAGGATTATCTGAAACAGCATTGCATTACATTGGTGGAATATTAAAACACGCAAAAGCAATTAATGCTTTTGCTAACTCAACTACTAATAGTTATAAAAGATTAGTTCCAGGATTTGAAGCTCCTGTTCTTTTGGCTTACTCTGCAAGAAACAGATCTGCATCATGTCGTATACCTATAACGTTAAGTAAAAAAGGTGCAAGATGTGAAATTAGATTTCCTGATGCATCAGGAAATCCATATCTAACTTTCGCTGCTATGTTAATGGCTGGTCTAGATGGTATTAAAAATAAAATACATCCAGGTGAGTCATTTGATAAAGACTTATATGAATTACCACCGGAAGAAGTAAAATCTATTCCAACTGTATGTGGATCTTTAAGAGAGGCAATGGAGAGTTTAGATAAAGATAGAGAGTTTCTAACTCAAGGGGATGTATTTACTGATGATCAAATTGATGCTTACATTGCACTTAAGTTTGAAGAAATTCATAAATTTGAACATTCACCTCATCCAGTAGAATTTGAGATGTATTACAGTAGTTAATTACTGTTTGGTTGTAGCTATTGTATCCTTGTTAGCACCTTTTTTTACAACGTAATCCTGAGTGCCATTGGCACCAGTATTAACTTCTTTACGAAGATCTTTAAAGAAAGTTTTTTCTTTTAAAGAATTTTTTAGGTTTTTAACAAGATTTTTAAATTCAAATTTGTTCATAAAAGAATCATACACTAGTTATGCATATAATGCAATACTGCTATGCAACTTGCGGGATACTGAAATTCAATCTATTTTAAATGACTCTCCGCAGCCACATCTTTCGGTTTCATTGGGATTATTGAAAACAAAAGAAGAGGAAAACTCCTCTTTTTTGTAATCCATTTCAGTTCCCAACAAATACATTACAGCAGCAGAATCTATAAAAACTTTAACACCTTTGTCTTCTATAACTTCATCATTTGGATTAATTTCTTTTGAATATTCCATCACATAAGACATACCTGCACAACCTCCAGATTTCACTGAAACTCTAACTCCAACCGAATCTTTCTGAGCGCTAGACATAATTTCTTTAATTCTAATTGCTGCATTATCACTTAATTTTATGATTGGACTCATGTTAAATTCAACTCCAATTTTGCTGCATCAGACATCATATCTTTATCCCATGGTGGATCCCATACTAATTGTAAATCAACTTCATCTATTCCCTCAACTTGCATAGCGCCATCTTTGACCTCTTTAGGTAAACTTTCTGCCACAGGACAGTTTGGTGAAGTTAAGGTCATCTTTATATTAGCTTTATTTTTTTCAACAATTATATCGTAGATTAAACCAAGCTCATAAATGTTTACTGGTAATTCAGGATCGTAAATTTTTTTTATTTCTTCAATTATCTTATTTTTAATTTCCATAATTATTAATCCTCTGTACTTACTTGTTTTCCATTATCTTGCATTGCGGAAACTAAAGTATGCCAGGATAATGTGGCACATTTAACTCTCATTGGGTATTGCTTGACTCCCGAAAGACACATTAGTTTTGTTTTATCATCTTCTTTCAAAATTTTAGATTTGAGTTCTGGATTTTCTTTTATCATTCCCAAAAAATCCTCAATAATTTCTCTAGCCTCATTATCACTCTTGCCTTTTATTAAATCAGTCATAATCGAAGCAGATGCCATTGAAATAGCACATCCACTTCCTTCAAATGAAATATCTTCAACTTTTCGTTGATCATTTAACTTTAAATATACATGGACATTATCACCACATAAAGGATTGTTTCCTTTTGCATCTTTATTAAAATTTTCAGTTTTCCTCAAATTTCTAGGATTTTTGCCATGCTCTAGGATTAATTCTTGATATAATTCTTTTAAGTTCATTTTAAATCAAATATTTTTTTACAATTTGTTATTCCTTCATTTAGTTTATCTAAATCATCTTTGGTATTATAAACTCCTAGAGATGCTCTTGCACTCGCTGAAATACCTAATTTATCATGAAGTATTTGACAACAATGATGACCTGCTCTAATTGCAACTCCAGTTTCGTCTAAAATAGTTGCAATATCATGTGGATGAACTCCTTCAATAGTAAATGATAATACACCACCTCGCTCTTTTGGATTTCCAATTAATTTTACAGAATTGTTTTTTTGTAAAATTTCTTGTCCGTATTCGATTAATTCTTTCTCATGTTTAATAATATTATCAATTCCGATGCTTTCTAAAAATTTTATTGACTGATCAAATGCAATAACTTGTGCTGTAGCCATTGTTCCTGCTTCATACTTGTTTGGAAGATCGCCATATGAAATTCTATCTTTTTTAACTTCATTAATCATACCTCCACCTCCTTGGTAAGGAGGAAGTTGTTCTAACCATTTTTTTTTCCCATAAAGTACACCTAGCCCTGTTGGTCCATACATTTTGTGACACGAAATTGCATAAAAATCACAATCTAAGTCCTGCATGTCTAATTTTAAATGCGGCCCACCTTGACAACCGTCAACCACTACTACAATGCCTTTTGAGTGAGCTAATTGAGTTATTTCTTTAATAGGTAAAACTGCACCAGTAACATTAGATAAATGAGTTATTGCTATAATTTTAGTTTTATCCGTTATTTCTCTTTCTATATTTTCAATTGGAATATCACCATCTTCATTAATTTCGGCAAATTTTATTTTAATATTCTTTGATTTTCTTAAAAAATGCCACGGAACATAATTAGAATGATGCTCTAATTCAGTAATTAAAATCTCGTCGTTTGGTTCTAAGATTGATTGACCAAGTGTGTTTGCAACTAAATTTAAAGCCTCTGTAGCTCCTTTTGTAAATACAATTTCATTTTTATCTTTTGCATTTATATATTTTTGAACTGAAACTCTTGTATTTTCATATAAATTAGTTGCAGCAACTGCTAAATAATGCACACTTCTTCCTACATTCGAAAATTGCTTGGAGTAAAAATCATTTATTCTATCTAAAACAACTTTTGGTTTTTGAGATGAATTAGCACTATCCAAATAAACTAAATCATTATTTTGAATTTTTTCATCAAAAATTGGAAACTCTTTTTTAATATTATCTATATTCATTCTTTTGATCCAATAATATTTTTTACTAAATTTTTAATTTCAGAATCAGTTATCTTTTCAATCACATCAAGAAGAAATCCGTTAATTAAGAGTTCTTTAGATTGCTGATAGCTAAGCCCTCTAGACATTAAATAAAATATTGAATTTTCGTCCAAGCTTCCAGATGCTGATCCGTGAGAACATTTAACATCATCAGCATAAATTTCTAATTCAGGTTTGGCATTAAATTCTGATGTTTCATCTAGCAATATAGCTTTACTTAATTGATAACCGTCAGTTTTTTGTGCTTCAGAATTAACAAATATTTTTCCTTGATATGCAGCTTTAGAATTTTTTCCTAATACACTTTTAATCAATTGATAACTTTTTGTATTTTCAATTAAATGATTTATTGATGTCCTAATCTCATGTTGTTGATTTTCCATTAATGAAAAAATTCCATTTACAAAAGCTGAAGAGTAAGTACCATTTAAATTGCAATTAATCTCATTTTTAAAAAAATTTGATCCAGATGATAAAATAAAGTTTTCTGAAATACTATTTTCATCTTGGTTAATATTATTAAATGAATATCCAACATTTTTGTTTTGATTTTTATCGATCTTATAATTTTTTAAAATTGAGTCTTTTTTTAGGTCAAAATTATAAAAAATATTAATAAAATTTTTTTCTGAAGTGTGATTAAAATAATCTATAAGCCTTAAAGAACTATTTTGTTCTAATTGAAATTCTAACCTTATATTAATATTTTTTGATTTAATTTTACTATTAGTTGAATGATAAATAATTAGAGGTTTTTTTAAATTATAATCTTTTTTAATCAAAATTTTATAACCTTTATTCGTAAATGCATTGTTTAAATCAATTAGTGAATTATCATTTTTAATTTTATCTTCAAATTTTAAAATCTCACTAATTTCAATTTTATTTTTATCCTCATGACTAAAATCAATTTTTTCTACCCTACCATTTGTGAAAACGATCTTGTTATGATCTAGTCTATCTATGTAAATTGATGTATCAATTTTATTTGATGATGAATAATCATTAAAAAAACTCAGTTGCCCAATATTTTTTTGAATAATTTGATTTATGTCTGAGAATTTCCAATTTTCAAGTTTTCTACTAGGAAAACCCTTTTCTATAAATCTATCTAAAAATTTTTTTTTTAATTTAACATCATCTTTAGATAAATCTAAAGTTTTAATTGTTTTTTCAAAATCTATTTTTATTTGTTCTGTCATTTAATTAAAATTTTCATACCCCTTTTTTTCTAATTCTAATGCTAATTCAGGACCTCCAGACTTAACTATTTTTCCATTCATTAAAACATGAACAAAATCTGGTTTAATGTAATCTAGTAATCTTTGATAATGGGTTATAATGAGAAAAGAATTCTCTTTATTTCTAAGTGTATTTACTCCATCAGCAACAATTTTTAAAGCATCTATATCTAATCCTGAGTCTGTTTCATCTAAAATTGATAATTTGGGCGCTAACATAGACATTTGTAAAATCTCATTTTTCTTTTTTTCACCACCAGAAAAACCAACATTAAGTTGTCTGCTTAATTTTTCCTCATCAAATTTCAGCTCTTTAGCCTTTTCTTTCACAAGTTTTAAAAAATCAATTGCGTCTAACTCTTTTTCACCACGTGCTTTTCGAATTGCATTCAAGGAGGTTTTAAGAAAAATATTAGTATTTACACCTGGTATCTCCAATGGGTATTGAAAAGCTAAAAAGATACCCTTATGAGCTCTTTCTTCTGTCTCTAAATCAAATAAGTTTTTATTTTCAAATAATATATCTCCAGTGACCTCATAACCTTTTTTTCCAGATAAAATATTAGATAATGTACTTTTTCCAGAACCATTGGGACCCATAATTGCATGTACCTCTCCAGGATTTACATTCAAAGAAAAGCCTTTGAGTATTGACTTATTTTCAATGTTTGCACTTAAATTATTTATTTTAAGCATTACCCAACACTGCCCTCTAAACTAATACCAACAAGTTTTTGTGCTTCAACTGCAAACTCCATTGGTAATTGCTGAAGGACTTC
>CACKZI010000034.1 GCA_902604605.1 uncultured Pelagibacteraceae bacterium
TTATAAATTCATGTGAAAGATTTCCTCCGATTGGACCTGTATCGGCTGCCATTGGTATAGCTGTAAGATCTAATCTTTTAAAGGTTTTTAAGTAAGATAAGAAAAATTTATTATAAGAAAAAAAAGCTTCTTCATCAGATATATCGAATGAGTAAGCATCTTTCATATAAAACTCTCTACATCTCATTATACCAAATCTTGGTCTTATCTCGTCTCTGAACTTCCATTGAATATGATATAAAAGTTGAGGTAAAGATTTATATGATTTAATTGATGATCTAAATATATCAGTTACTAATTCTTCATTTGTTGGACCATAAAGCATTTCTCGATCTTGACGATCTTTAATTCTTAACATTTCCTCTCCATAATCTTCATATCTTCCACTTTCTTTCCAAATTTCACTTGATTGAATAGTTGGCATTAATATTTCTTGGACTCCAATTCTATTTTGTTCTTCTCTAACAATTTGTTCTATCTTTTTCATAATTTTAAATCCAAGAGGCAACCAGGAATATATGCCAGCAGATGATTGCTTAATCATTCCAACTCTAAGCATTAGTTGATGAGACTTTATTTTTGCTTCAGATGGAATGTTTTTTAAGATTGGTATAAAAGATTTTGAAATATGCATGTTAAATGATTATATTTCTTAAGTTCAAATATTCAAACTTCATTAATAGATAAATTAGTATGAATAAAACAGTCGTTATTGCTGTACAATAAATGAATTTCTTTAACATTTTAGGATTTTCTGGTGATCCAGGATCTTCACCCTCTATTTTCTTAATCTTAATTCTATCTACATCAATAGGTAGAATTGCAAAAAAAATAATCCACCAAAGAATTATATAAATTATAGCTAAGCCTGTGACGCTCATTAAATCTTAACCAAATTAATGTTAGTAAAAGGCTTTTTACCCGTTTTTTCTTTCGTAAATTTTCTAGCAGAAATTTTAAGTGCATCTATAAGATTGTGCTCTTGATTTTTATTACCTAGCTTAAATGATCTTGATGTTTTTTCTATTTCTTCCTCTAAACCATAAATAAATTCATCGGTTTCATAAATTGGTATTCCCCTAAAAGTTATAATTGGATTTTTATGAATATTTCCTTTTGGAGTTATTAAAATTGTTATTTCTAGATAACCATTAGAACTTAGATTTTTTCTATCTTTTATAGACTGTGAATTTTCCTCTACACTAATACTTCCATCTAAATATAATCTTCCACTCGGTGCTTTATCATAAAGCTTTGGATGCTCTCCTGGTGCTAATTTAACAATATCTCCATTTTCCACTTGAACTGGATAAGGCACCTGCATTTCTTTCGCAAAATTTATATGTTCTATCATATGTCTATGTTCACCATGTACTGGGATAACACATTTTGGTTTTACCCAATTATACATATCCTTTAAATCTTCTCTATTTGGATGACCAGAAACATGAATAAATTCACTTTCTTCAGAAATTACTTCTATTCCATCTTTTACTAATTGATTATGAAGTTTATAAAGTTTCTTCTCGTTACCAGGAATAATTTTTGAGGAAAAAATTACTGAATCACCTTTTTCTATAAAAACATCAGGATGGATATAATTTGAAATTCTCATCATAGCTCCCATTGGTTCTCCTTGACTACCAGTACAAAGATATACTATCTTTTCTCTAGAAATATTCTTTGCTTCTCTTGGATCTATTGGTTCAATAGTATTTTTTAAATATCCACACTGTCTTGCGGCTTTATAAATTCTGTGCATAGATCTTCCAACCAAAGATATTTGTCTTCCAGTTTTTTCTGCACAATAAAAAGCTGACTCCATTCTTGCTACATTTGATGCAAAAGAGGTAATTATTATTCTTTTTTTTAATCTACTCATAATATTCAGCATATTTTTTCTTACATCTAGCTCAGACCCTGATCTACCAGCACTGAATACATTGGTTGAATCACATATCATTGCGAGAACACCCTCGTCACCAATTTCTTTTAATCTTTTTGAATTTATCTCATCACCAATTAATGGGTTAGGATCAACTTTCCAATCTCCAGTATGTAAAACAACACCTGCTGGTGTTTGGATTTTAAGACCATTAGGTTCTAAGATAGAATGAGTTAAAGTAATATATTCTACATCAAAAGGATCTAATTTAACTTTTCCATTTAATTCTACAATTTTTAAATCATCTGTTATATCGATATGTTTTTCTTTAAACTTTTCCCTTATTAAGACAGCAGTAAAAGGTGTTGCATAAATTTTACAACCCAATTTAGGCCATAAATGAGCAATAGCACCTATATGATCTTCATGAGCATGAGTTAAAATTATACCAAGAAGATTTTCTTTTCTTTCTTGAATGAAACCTGGGTCAGGATAAATTAAATCAATACCAGGAATTGTATCATCTGCAAATGTTACTCCAATGTCTACCATAATCCATTTATGATCACCTGGTTGACCATAACCAAATAAATTCATATTCATTCCAATTTCACCGGAGCCACCTAATGGGCAAAATAAAAATTCATCTTTCATATTACTTTATAAGTTTGGAGGCTCTGATAAGACCATTAATTGTAATATCAAAATCCTGTTTTACTTTTGTTTTTAAAGAGTTCTTAAATAATTTTGAAAAACCACCAGTAATAATTACTTTAAATGATTTTTTTGTATCCTTCTTAATTAAATTTATTATATTGTCAATTAATCCAGTGTAACCCCAAAAAAAACCAGATCTTACAGCTGACTTTGTATCTTTTCCAATTATTTTAGACATCTTTTTTAAATTTATTTTTGGTATTAAAGATGCTTTATCAGAAAGTGAATTAAGTGAAAGCTTAATACCGGGTGAAATAATACCACCTTTATAGTTATTACCAATTAAAACATCAAAAGTAGTTGCTGTACCAAAATCTAAAATAACAAAATTTTTATTCTTATTAGAAACACTTATAGCATTAGCTAATCTATCAGATCCTACCTGCTTGTAGTTTACGTTTATTTTTAAAATTGATCTAAGGTTTAATTCTTTTAATTCAAAACATTTAATTTTAGTTTTTGTTCTGAAATAATTCTTTAAGTCTTTGAAAGTAGAAGGAACAACACTACAGAATAATATTTTTTTGACTTTAATAAATTTAAATCTTTTAAAATATTTATTTAAAATATCAATTTTTTTTCCTTTTGAAGGTATTACTATTTTCTTAATAATTTTATTATTATTAACTAAACAAATCTTTGTTTCAGTATTTCCAATATCTCCCAAAATAATCATTTAGCTGGTTTTATAGTACTTTGATAAAAATTTCTCAAAAGTTATTTTCAGATCTTTCTCAAATTTTTTCTTATTTATCTTTCTATTTGTAATTTCAAATAAATTAGTAGCTGGATAATTTGATATTTTTGGACTTTTTATCAAATTAAATCCGATACCAACAATTAAGTATTCTTTTTTAGATTTTTCTATTTTTTCTTGCAATATTCCACAAATTTTTTTTTTATTTACCAATAAATCATTAGGTGATTTAAAGGTAATTTTTTTTTTATAGTATTTTGAAATAGTATCTTTTACGAGATAACAATTTTTTTTTGTAAGTGAATTAAATGATAAATTTATTTTTTCTAAAGTAAAAAAAAAAGATATAAAAATATTTCCTTTTAAAGAAATCCATTTTTTACCATATTGACCCCTTCCACTGGATTGTGCTTCTGAAATAATTAAACCAAATTTATTTTTTGTGTTTTTTATAAATCTTATTGCAGTTTGATTTGTGCTTTTAACTTTTTTAAAATTAAATTGTTTTAGTTTCATTGAATTATATTAATTCTTGAAACTACTTCAATTAGTTGGCTTGGGAATATAAAGTATATCAAAATTAATATTGTAGAAGCTGTAAGAGAAAATTTTAACCACAAACTATGATCTGTATCATATTTTTCTTTTTCTTTATCAAAATACATAATTTTTATTAATCTTAGGTAATAAAAAGCTGCAACTACTGTTGATAATAATCCCACAATAGCTAAAAAATACATTGACTGCTCTAGAACTGATTTAAAAATATAAAATTTAGCAAAGAACCCAGCAAGAGGAGGAATTCCTGCTAATGAAAAAAGAATTATTAATAATGATAAAGACAACATTGGATGATTTTTTGATAATCCAGATAAATCCTCTATATTCTCATGATATTCGTTATTTCTTTTCATCATTAACAAACATGAAAAAAGTCCAAGATTCATTAATATATAAATAGTTATATAAATTACCGAGCTTTGTATTCCTTCATTGCTTCCTGTTGCTAACCCAGCTAAAGCGTAACCAACATGCCCAATTGAACTATATGCCACTAATCTTTTTAAATTAGTTTGTCCTATAGCTGCGATAGCTCCAAAAAGCATAGAGGCAATAGATAAAAATATCAAAATCATCTGCCATTGATCAATAAGATTTAAAAAAGGAACATAAAGAAATCTTATAAACACTGATAATGCTGCTATTTTAGGAACCATAGTAAAAAATAGTGTTACTGAAGTTGGTGAACCTTCATAAACATCAGGGGCCCACATGTGAAATGGAACTGCAGAAATTTTAAATGCTAAACCCACTAAAATAAAAACAATACCAAATGTCAATGCATATTCATAAGAGTTTAATTGAGTAGAGATTATATTAAAATTAGTTGATCCAGTAAAACCATAAATCAACGAGCAACCGTATAACAATAAACCAGAAGACAATGCACTTAAAACAAAATATTTTAATCCTGCTTCTGAAGATTTTATTTGATCTCTATTGAATGTTGCTAGAACGTATAAAGCTAATGATTGTAGTTCAAGTCCCATATAAAATACTATTAGGTCGTTAGAACTTATCATTATCATCATTCCTAATACTGAACTTAAAATTAAAATAGGATATTCGATTTTAAAAATTTTAAACGTTTTAAGATAATTTGAAGAAATTATTAAAACTAAGAATGCAGCTAATAAAGTTATTATTTTCATAAATGAAGATAAATAATCAATTACAACACTATTATTAAATAACTTTGCTTCACTTATACTTATTGTTTCATTAAATGTAATTACAGCTGTAATTAATAAAGTAACTAAGGAAATATTTTGAATGAGTTTAGCACTATTATTTTTAAATACCCCTAATATGAGTAAAAACATTATAGACAAGGATAAAAAAATTTCAGGAAATACTAATTGCAAATTTTCCATTACAATCTACTCGCTAATTTATAATTATACATTTCAATTAAATCTGAAATTGATACTTCAATCGTATTTATCAAAGGATCAGGGTAAAAACCAAATACTAAAGTTGGGATTGCCAAACAGGACAAAATAAATAATTCTGATTTATTTAAATCAATCATTTGTTTTAGATCTGTGTTTATTAATTTTCCAAAAACTACTCTCTTGTATAGCCATAACATATAAGCAGCACCTATAATTACTCCCAAACTTGCAATTACTGCTACTAAAAAATTATCCTTAAAGGCTGCCATTAAAATTAAAAATTCACCCACAAAACCACTAGTTCCAGGCAAACCTAAAGCTGCTAATGTAAATAACATAAATAATACTGAGTATTTTGGAATTATACTTACAATACCACCATAAGTGTCGATTAATCTAGAATGCATTCTATCGTAAACAACACCAACACATAAAAAAAGCGCAGCCGCAACAAGTCCATGGCTAATCATTTGAATAATACTTCCTTCTATCCCTTGTTGTTGGAGTGTAAAAATTCCTAAAGTAACAAATCCCATGTGTGCAACAGATGAATAGGCAATTAATTTTTTCATATCTTCCTGCATTAATGCAATTAACGAGGTAAAAATTATTGCAATGACACTTAATAAATAAATAAGAGGAGTAAAAATTTCTGAAGCAGCAGGGAATAATCCTAAAGAAAATCTTATAAAACCATAGCCAGCCATTTTAAGTAAAATAGCAGCTAGCAAAACTGATCCTGCTGTAGGTGCTTCAACATGAGCATCTGGTAACCATGTGTGAACAGGCCACATTGGTGTTTTAACTGCAAATGAGCTAAAAAAAGCTAACCACAAAAGATTTTGATATTTAACATCAATTCCTATGTCATAAAGTTCAACTACATCTGTGGTACCAGAAATCCAGTATATTGAAATTATTGCAACTAACATCAACACTGATCCAAGTAGGGTATATAAAAAAAATTTGAAAGCAGAGTATACTCTTCTTACACCACCCCAAATTCCTATAATTAGAAACATTGGAATTAAACCTGCCTCAAAAAATAAATAAAATATAACAAGATCTAAAGAACAAAAAACACCAATCATAAATGACTCCATAATTAGTACAGCTATCAAAAACTCACTTAGCCTATTCTTAATCGAATTATTGACCGATATAATACAAAGAGGTGTTATAAAAGTTGTTAATAAAATAAATAAAATCGATATACCATCAATTCCTACTTTATAATTTATGAAATCTTTAATCCAAATTCTGTTTTCAACAAATTGGAATTCTGAGGTAGATTGATCAAATAATATCCACAGATAAACTGATAAAAAAAAATTTACAAAAGAAGTAAATAAAGCGACATATTTAACTGTAATGTTCTCTTTTTTGTTACTTCTTGTAAAAAAAATAAATAAAGCACCAATTGTTGGTAATAAAATTAAAGAGGAGAGAATAGGAAAATTCATTATTTTACAATCAAGTAGGTTAATAAAGCAGAAAATCCTAGAAGCATTACAAATGCATATTGGTAAATAAATCCACTTTGAAACTTATTAGCTTTTATAGAACATTTTTTAATTAACTCAGAAATACCATCAGGGCCAAATCCATCAATTATTTTTAAATCAAAAAACTTCCACAAAAATAGTCCTATCTTTTTTGAAGATTTCACAAATAAAGTGTCATAAAGTTCATCAAAATACCATTTGTTTAATAAAAATTCATATAATGGCTTATTAATTGCCGCAATTTGTTCTGGTAATTTTTTATTCTTAACAAATAGATAATAAGCAATTGGGATTGATAAAATTACTAAAGTTGGTGTTAAAATTAAAAACCAAAATGGTGGATGTTCAGTACTTAAAGGTTTCAAAAAGAAAATTGAGTCTTTCCAAAAATTATTAACTCCCGCATAACCAATAAACAATTCTTTAAAAAGAAAACCAGCAAACACTGCTCCAATTGAAAGTAAAATTAAAGGTATTAACATCACAAGAGGTGACTCGTGAGTTTCCTCAATTTTGATTTTTGTATTATTATATTCACCATGAAATGTTTTAAACATTAGTCTCCAAGAATATATTGATGTAAGAAATGCTGTAAAAATACCAATACCTGCTGCATAAAATCCTGTTATGTTTCCTCTTAAGTAAGCAAACTCTATAATTGCGTCTTTGGAATAAAAACCCGATAAAAATGGAAATCCAGTTAATGCCAAAGTTCCTATAATCATTAATGTATATGTATAAGGAAGTTTTTTCCAAACTCCCCC
>CACKZI010000035.1 GCA_902604605.1 uncultured Pelagibacteraceae bacterium
TCGAACCTTCTTTGCTAGATAAGAATATATTTCTAATATTTTTTTTTGGTATGAATTTTATTGATTGGATTGCAATTTCAATTGCAATTATTTTTCAATTGTTTCTTTTTAGAATTGGGATGAATTTTAATAGAAAATTAATAAAATTCTCAGCTTTAACAGTTTATTTTGGTATGTTAATGTTTTTTTTATCAGTTCTTTTAAGTGATGTTAAATTTACATCTAAAGCTTTTTTAGAAATTTTAGATTTTGATAACCTTTTTCAAACTGAAAATGTTGGTCCATTGATAACTGTAATAGGAACTGTGTTTGCATATTTTTCTATAGTAATTTTGAGTTTTGGTGATTTTTCTCGATATGTTAAAGATATTAATGAATTAAAGAAAGGTAATTTAAGCTTAATTCTAAATTTAATTATTTTTTCCTTTTTTGCATTGTTTATTGTTGTTGGGGTTGATGCTTATCTTAAAGAAGATCCTGAAAATTTATCTAGAATTTTAACAAATCCAACAGATATAATAGGTAAATTAGATAATTTACTTATCACAAATTTAGCATTAATTTTTATAGTTATTGCATCTGCATCAACAAATTTAATAACCAATTTTATTCCATCTCAGTATACATTGATAAATTTTATTCCATCGTCTCTTAACTTAAAGAGTTCTAGTATTATAATTACCATTCTTGGTTTTTTAATTGGTGTACTTTGGTTAACCTATCTAAGTCAAATTGGCATTCTATCATTTATCGACTCATTTGGAGCTTTTTTTGGTCCATTATTTGGAATTATGATTGCTGATTATTATTTTGTAAAAAAAGGAACTTTAAATAATAAAGATATTTATTCTATGGAAAACGACGGTACTTATTATTATTCAGGTGGATGGCATATCAAAGGAGTATACTCTTTATTTTTAGGTTTTATCTTTGCTGTGGCAACAATTTGGAATAGTAATTTAATGTTTTTACATTCTTTCTCATGGATAATAGGTGCTACTGTTTCAGCAATTACGTACTATTTGTTAGCAAAAGAATAAAAAAATGAACAAAATTAATTTTGATTTTAGAAATAGAACTGCTGTAGTTACAGGGGGTGCACAAGGATTTGGACTTGATATTGCTAAAAGATTTTTACAGTCAGGAGCCAAAGTAATAATCTGGGATATAGACTCGAAAATGATTGAAAAAGCAGAAAAAGATTTGAATAATTCTAATCTCACATCAAAAATTGTTGACGTATCAAATTATAAAGAAGTTCAAAGTAGTGTGAATGAAATTACTAAGAATTCTAATATTGATATTTTGATTAATAACGCAGGTATTACAGGACCAACAGCGACATTATGGGAGTATGATATTGAAATATGGAAAAAAGTTGTAGACATTAATTTAATAGGAACTTTTAATTGTTGTAAAGCAATTGTACCAAGCATGATTAAAAACAATTACGGTAGAATTGTAAATGTGGCTTCAGTAGCTGGAAAAGATGGTAATGCTAATGCAAGTGCATACAGTGTTGGAAAAGCAGGTGCGATAGGTCTCACAAAATCTCTAGGTAAAGAACTTGCTGATAAAAATATAGCAGTTAATGCAATCACACCTGCGGGTGCTAATACTCGAATTTTGGATCAAATGACTAAAGAACATGTTCAAAGAATGCTTTCTAAAGTACCAAGAGGTAGATTTCTTGAAGTTGAGGAGTTTACTTCTCTAATTTGTTGGCTTTCATCAGAAGAGAACACTTTTTCTACAGCTGCTGTTTTTGATATAAGTGGTGGTCGATCTACTTATTAATTTTGGAGCTTATTTTCAACTATCTTAATATTGCTTGTCTTAGCTCTACTCAACTTAAAATCCTTCGACATTACAGGTACAAAAATCATAATTGACCAATAAATTAAGAGTATAAAAATTGAAATTGTCTTCATAACTATGATATAGAGATGAATATTGATTTTTGGATGTTTGAATCATGTCAAAATAATGTATTAACAATTTTTTAAAAAATATTTATGAAACTTGTATTAAAAATTTTAATAACTTTACTTATAGCTACCGTCACTCCTTTAGCAGATGAAATAAAGGTATTTGATTTTACTGAGACTGAGCTTTCTGAGTTAGAAGTAAGAAAGGTGAGGGGGTCAGATAATAAAACTACATATACCGTAGGAACCAATGAAAATGGGTCTTTTTTAAAATCTGTTGCTGATAACGCCGCCTCAGGCCTAGGTAAAGAAATCAAAATTGACTTAAACAAAACACCTTTCATTAATATTACATGGAAAGTTGAGAAAGATTTGTCTGGCATAAAAGAAGACACCAAAAAAGGTCATGATTTTGCAGCTAGAGTCTTTGCAGTAAAAAAAACAGGCGCAACACCACTTTCAAATAGAGCAATTAATTATGTTTTTTCAAGTAATAACAATATCGGGTTAAATCGGCCAAGCCCATATACAAAAAAATCGATAGACTATGTGTTGTCAACGACAAAAGAAAACTTAAATGAGTGGGTAACAGTTAAAACAAACGTAAAAGATGATTTTAAGAAATTTCACAATTTAGATGTAAATGAATTAGATGGATTGGCTATTATGTCAGATACTGATAATTCTAAAATGAAATCTATTGCTTATTTTCAGAATATTTATTTTTCTACAGAATAAAAATAATTTGATATACTTTTTTTATGCATGAAAATTTCTTTCATAAAGTGAAAGTTTATTATGAGGATACTGACTCAGCTGGAGTAGTTTATTATGCAAATTATTTGAAATTTTTAGAAAGAGCAAGAACTGAAGCTTTATTTTCAATTGGATACAGTAACAAAAAAATTAAAGATAATTATGGGTCTTTAATTATAGTTAAAGCTTGTAATATTGAATATAAAAAACCAGCTAATTTAGAGGACGAATTAACTGTAAGATCTTTTGTTAAATCCATTACAAAAACATCTTTTTTCATGAATCAAATAATTACAAACGTGGACAATATAATCGTTGAAGCCCAAGTTCATTTAGTTTTTGTTAATACTGATGGAAAGCCAGTTAAAATTCCAGATGAAATTTATTCTAAATTTAAACCTTATTTTTGTGACACTATTAAAACTTAGCAATTTTTTTTGCTTTCCGAAATAATTGATTAATCATTGAAGAAGTTACAACTTTAGTATTAACATTTCGAGGGCTTGGGTGATAACAAGCTATCAATATTCTACCATCGGGCAATAAATATTTTTTATTATGCTTAAAATAAATTTTTTGATCAATTCTAAATTTTTTTTTATATATTTTAAGACAATTATCAAAAGCAACTTTTCCAAGGGTTACAATAACTTTTAGATTTTTTAAATAATCAAGCTCTTTAACAAAATAACTTGAACATGATGTGAGTTCATTATTCATGGGTTTATCACCTGGTGGCACACATTTTAATATATTAGTTATATATGTAGATTTTAATTTTAAACCATCTTTGATATTTTTTGAAAAATTCTGATTTGCTATTTTAACAGAATGAAGACTTTTAAATAAAAAATCACCAGATTTATCTCCTGTAAAAGCCCTCCCTGTTCTAGTGCCTCCGTGAGCAGCAGGAGCTAAACCAATAATCATAAGTCTAGCTTTTGTATCACCAAATCCAGAGACTGGCTTTCCCCAATATTTTTCATTTATATTTTGTTTCCTTTTTTCAATTGAAATTTTTTTTATAAAATTAGTTAATCGAGGACATTTTTTACAATTAACTATTGTTTTATTCAATTTTTTAAATTTAATATTCATTAATGAGATTATTAAACTTTATTTTAATTATATTTTTAATTTTAACAAATGGAATTAAAGCAGATATAGAATTTCAAGTTTTAAAAAATCTTAAAAATGGTGGAAATTTAATTTTTATAAGGCATGCTTATGCTCCTGGCGGAGGAGATCCAGATAATTTTGATATCAATGATTGTTCAACACAAAGAAATTTAAGTGAAGAAGGCAGAGAACAAGCAAAAAATATTGGAAATTATTTTGAAGAAAATCTAATTCCAATCGATAAAGTTATATCAAGTGAGTGGTGTAGATGTAAAGAAACTGCAGAAATAGCATTTAAAAAATTTGAAACAAATAATTTTCTCAATTCATTTTTTAGTGAAAAATTTTCAAAAAATAGAACAAAACAAATTAAAAATCTTAAAAAATATATAAATGAATGGGATGGTAATAAGAATTTGGTTTTTATTACACATTATGTGGTAATCTCTGAAGCACTAAATTATGCTCCTAGTTCTGGAGAAATCGTAATTTCTAATATAAGATTTAAAAAAATTGGCAATATAGAAATAGAATATTAAAGATTATGTCTTCAAAGAGAGCAATGAAACAAGCGCAAAAACAAGCTTACGCTAAGCATAGGAGTAATATTACTAACAGTCAGTTTGGAACAAGGAAAAGAAATTTTAAAAAAAATAAAAAAAAAAATTAACTTTCTTTTTTAAATTTTTCTATTTTTTTACATGTTGATATTTTTGAAATACCTTCCTCATCATTAAGTACTGTTTTCATAAATATTTCTTGTTTTCCTTTTTCAAAAAAAATTTGAGTATAGAATTGTGGATAACCATGTTTGTGAGTTAAAATTTTTCCATCTTCTTCATAGATATTTCTTACGTATGAATTAGATTTTTTAACACTTAAATCTGTTATTTTATATTTTTGATATGTTTTTTCTTTATATATGTAGTTTCTAGTCATGATTAATTCATTTAGATTTAAAATGTATTCATTCTTTAAAAATTCATCTTGTTTATCATCACAAGCACTCATAATGATTATTTCTGAATTTGAATTCTGAAAAGGCAAAATTATAAAAAAAAGAAAAACTAGGTATCTAATTTTTTTCATTCTTTTCAGCAAAAAATATTCCTATCAAGAGAAGAGCTGTCCAACCCAACCCTAAAAGGCCCTTTAAAATACTTGTATCTGCACTCCAGATTTTAAGAACTAGAGCTCCAAAAATAAGCCCCATAATGTAGATAATTATTACTATTGAAGTTTTACTCATTTTTTAAATTTTTTTTAAATAAAGAAATACCATTTTCAATTTTATATGTATAGGATTCTTCAAAACTTTTTAATTGCCAACCTGTTAATCTCTTTTTAATAATTTTAAGGTTTTCTTCTTTCCATTCATTAGTTGTATCTTCAATTTTCCAAATTCTTTTTTCCTCATTGCTTCTGCCACAACCATAGCAATACCCGGTACTTGGATCAGTTTTACATATACTTATACAAGGTGAAATAATCATTTGAATATTATAAAGGAAAATTAATATAATTTACAATAATTGTCGTTGGACAAATAGTTTCAATCATATATAAAACCACTAAATTTGTGGGGCGATGGCGGAATTGGTAGACGCGTCGGTCTTAGGAACCGATAGAGCAATCTGTGAAGGTTCGAGTCCTTTTCGCCCTACCATTTAGATTTATGAAAGTTACTGTTGAAAATAAAAAAGGGTTAAATAAAGATATTAAAGTTTTCATTGATAAGAAAACGATGAATTCTTATCTAGATGAAAAATATGAAGAAATTAAAAACTCTGTAAATCTAAAAGGTTTTAGACCTGGAAAAGTACCAAGAGAGATTTTAAAGAGACAATTTGGAAAAGCTGTTTTTGGAGAAGTTTTAGATAAAGTTTTAAAAGAAACCTCTACAAAAGCTTTGGAAGAAAATAAAATTAAACCAGCAGGTCAACCTAAACTAGATCTTAAAACTTACGGTGAAGATAAAGATTTAGAGTATGTAATATCTGTAACAGAATTACCTAAAGTTGAAATTAAATCTTTAGAAAATATCAAATTTGAAGATTATTCTGTTAAGATAGATGAAAAAGAGACCGAAAAGAGAATTAAAGAAATTGCAAAAAATCAACCTAGTTTTAAAGATGCTTCAGACAGCAAGGCTAAAGAAGGTGATTTAGTAGTATTTGATTATACGGCTACAGTAGACGACAAGCCTTTTAAAGGAAGTGAGGGAAAAAAT
Source organism: uncultured Pelagibacteraceae bacterium (assembly GCA_902604605.1). GTDB lineage: Bacteria > Pseudomonadota > Alphaproteobacteria > Pelagibacterales > Pelagibacteraceae > Pelagibacter. The sequence goes on from CACKZI010000035.1 coordinate 6,034, forward strand.
ACTCAGCTAACTTTAGGAAAAGATTTGTTTCTAAAAAATTTCGATAAACAATTAATTGGAGTTAAAAAGGGTGATGAGAAAATAGTTGAAGCTATTTTACCAGAAAATTTTCCTGAAAAAGATTTAGTAAATAAAAAAGCAAAATTTAAGTGTAAAATTTCAGCAGTAAAAAATCCTGAAGAGGTAAAAATCAATGATGAGTTTGCTAAAAATTTAGGGGCAAAGGATTTGAATGATCTTAAATCCTTAATATCAAAACAAATAAATGATGAATATAAAAATTCATTAGATCGCTTGACTAAAAACCAAATTTTAAAAGAAATTGAAAAATTTAAAGTAAATGAGATACCAGAAAATTTAATTGAGGAGGAAGTTAAGGTTCTTTCACAAGGAATGTCTGATGAGGACTCAAAAAAAAATAGAAAAAATTTTGAAGAGGTAGCAAAAAAAAGGATTAAAGTTGGTTTAATTTTAAATGAATTTGGTGAACAAAATAATATAAAAGTTACAGAGCAAGAATTACAAGCTGAGGTTCAAAAACAAATAAGAATGATGCCAGGACAAGAGAAAATGGTAATGGACTTTTATCAAAAAAATCAATCAGCTTTAGCTAGTTTAAGAGGGACAGTATATGAAGAAAAAATAATGAACCTTATTAAAGAGAAGGCTAAGTCAAATAAA
>CACKZI010000036.1 GCA_902604605.1 uncultured Pelagibacteraceae bacterium
TAATAAAGAAGAATTTGAAAAAAAAGTTACAGAAAAAAATAGATTAATTACAAAAGGAATTGAAGTAGGTCATATATTTTATTTTGGTGATAAATACTCAAAACCAATGGGTGCCTCTGTCGATTTACCAGGTGGTAAAAAAGATTTTGTTAAAATGGGTTCATATGGAATAGGGGTATCCAGATTAGTAGGTGCAATTATTGAGGCTAAATATGACGAAAAAAATGAAGTCATGAAATGGCCAATTTCTATTGCACCATATGATTTAGCTATAATTCCTATGATAAACAAAAATGATAATTCAGCTCTAGAAAAAGCAAATAAAATTTATTTTGAATTAGAAAAGAATAATATTGAGTCAATAATTGACGATACAGAAGAAAACTTTTCATCAAAGATAAAAAAAATGAATTTAATTGGAGCTCCGTTTCAAATAATCATTGGTAAAAAAACTGAAGGTGATTTACTTGAGTTCAAAGAAGTTGGAAAAGAGTCACAAAAATTTAAATTAAAAGATATCATCAAATTTATATCTGAACAAAAAGTTAAAAATTGATTTCTCAACTTGAAAATGAAATTACTTTTAGATTTTTAAAAGCTAGAAAAAATGATGGCTTTTTGAATATAATTTCAATTTTTTCATTTATTGGAATAGGGTTGGGAGTAGCTGTTTTGATTGTAGTTATGTCAGTCATGAATGGTTTTAGAACAGAATTAATTCATAAAATAGTAGGTTTTAATTCACATATTACAGTAAAACCATATGAAAAAAAAATAGAATTAGAAAAAATAAATAATCAAAATTTAAAAACAATTTCTAAAGATTTGATATTAAGTAATTCTGGAGAGGGAATTATTATTAAAGGGGAAGTAACAAAGGGAATTATTTTAAGAGGATACACTAAAAATGATTTTTTTAATAAAAAAAGCTTATCAAAAAATTTTATTTCAATAAGTAAAGAACTTAGTTTTATACTTAATGTTAAAATTGGTGATGATATTACTATTATGTCACCTTCAGGAGTTGAAACAATAATAGGAAATCTTCCAAAACAAAAAACATTTACAATTATTTCACTTTTTGAAAGTGGCTTAATTGATTTTGATAATAATGTAGCTTTCATAAATTTATTCTCATTAGAAGAATTTTTTAATCTAGATCAAAAAAATCGTAATTTAGAAATTTATCTTAAGAATCCACAGAATATTGAAGATCAAAAGTTGATAATTAAAAATATTTTTGACGATGAATTTATTTACAGTTGGTCTGATATGAATAAATCTTTATTTTCAGCTTTAAAAGTAGAAAGAAATGTAATGTTTATAATTCTAACATTAATAATAATCGTTGCAGCTTTTAATATAATTTCAGGACTTACTATATTAGTAAAAAATAAAACTAGAGAAATTGCTATTCTAAAGTCAATTGGAGTACTCAATAAATCAATCATAAAAATATTTTTTTTGATTGGAGTCATAATAGGAACTTCAGCAACTATTTTTGGTATCATTTTAGGTGTTACTTTTTCAATGTATGTTGAAAACTTAAGACAATTTTTAAGTGATGTGTTCAATATAAGTTTATTTCCAGAAGAAATTTACTTTCTAAGTTCTATGCCATCTGAAATAAATCCAATATCTATACTCATAATCTCTTTTTGCTCTATATTAATCACAATTTTAGTGTCGATATTTCCAGCGCTTAAGGCTGCTAAACTAGATCCAATTAAATCTTTAAAGTATGAATAATTTAATTAAAATTTCTAATCTCAATAAAACTTTTCAAGGAATGAAAAAAATTAAAGTTTTAAAAAATATTAGTTATAATTTCAAAAAAGGAAAGATTTATTCTTTGATGGGTCCATCAGGATCAGGTAAATCTACTTTATTGAATTTATTATCCTTGATTGATAGACCTAATTCTGGATCAATATTTTTTGAAAATAAACTTATTGATTTTAATGATAATAATAAAAATGATATTCTAAGAGCTAATAAGATAGGCATTATTTATCAACAAGATAATTTACTTCCAGATTTTACAGCAATGGAAAACATTTATTTAGCTAGCTTAGCAGCTGGTAATAATAAACAAACATCTTTATCTAAAGCTAAAAATCTTTTAAAGAAAGTAAGATTGTCTAATAGATCTGATCATTATCCCTCTCAATTATCGGGAGGAGAAAAACAAAGAGTTTCTATAGCTAGAGCGGTTGTTAATGATCCACAAATAATTTTGGCTGACGAACCCACAGGAAGTCTTGATTTAGAGACGGCAAAAGAAATTTTTGAGCTTTTAGAAAATCAAATAAATCAAAATCGTTTGATAATATTTGCAACTCATAATAGATTTTTTGCTAATAAGGCAGATTGCTTATTGGAAATGGTTAATGGTAATATAAAGACCATTAATGCTTGAGTCTAAATTTCAAAAATTTAATCATTTAAAGATTCACACGCAATATTCAATTTGTGAAGGTGCAATAAAAATTGACGAATTGAAAGATTATTCAAAAGAAAATAAAATACAATCTTTAGGATTGTGTGATACATCGAATTTATGTGGTGCTTTAGAATTTTCTGAAAAAATATCAAAAATTGGCACACAACCTTTAATCGGGACTCAAATAAATTTTAAAACTGAAGACACAATTGGATTACTTCCATTATTTGCAATGAATGAAAATGGTTATAAAAGAATAATTGAATTATCTTCACTTTCTTTTTTAAATAATGATGAACTGTCCGAGCCCCATATATCTATTGAGGAATTGTATAAAAATAATGAAGGAGTTGCTCTATTTTCTGGTACTATTTTTGGTTTGTTTGGAAAGTTATTTGATAAAGGAAAATTTTCAGAAATAGATGAATTATATTTAAAACTAAAATCAAATTATAATGATAGATTTTATATTGAAGTTCAACGCCATGGTGAAGAAAACGAACTTGCTTTTGAAAAGTTCAATTTAAAAAAATCTTTTGAAATTGAAATTCCATTAATTGCTACAAACGAAGTTTTTTATATTGATAAGAATATGCATGAAGCTCACGACGCTTTAATTTGCATAAAAAATAAAACATATATAAATGAAAAAAACAGGCTAAAATTAACTAATGAGCATTATTTTAAAAACGATAATGAGATGCTTGAACTTTTTGCTGATATACCTGAAGCTTTGGAAAATAATTACAATTTCCCTTTAAGGTGTAGTTTTAAACCTTCTTTTTCAAAACCCATTCTACCAAATATAAGTTCTGAAAAAGATGGAAATGCTGATGATATTTTAAAAAAAGAGTCTAACGAGGGATTAAAAAATAAATTTCTAAAAATCTTTAAGATAAATTATGAAGATATATCATCAAACAAAGATTACCAAAAATATTTAGATAGACTTAATCATGAATTGAATATTATTATTAAAATGAAATATTCTAGTTATTTTTTAATAGTATCCGATTATATTAAGTGGGCAAAAAAAAATGCAATACCAGTAGGACCAGGCAGAGGATCAGGTGCCGGATCCTTAGTAGCTTGGTGTTTATCTATTACTGATGTAGATCCAATAAAATTTAATCTAATTTTTGAAAGATTTTTAAATCCAGATAGAATATCCATGCCTGATTTTGATATTGATTTTTGTGAAGAAAAAAGAGATTTAGTTTTTGAATACTTAACAAAAAAATATAGTAAAAGTGTTGCCCATATAATTACTTTTGGAAAACTAAAAGCAAGAATGGTTATTAGGGATGTAGGTAGAGTCCTGGGTTTATCATATGGATTTGTTGATAGTATTTCAAAAATGATACCATTTGATCCTTCTAGACCACAAAGTCTAACAGAGTGTATCGCTGGAGAACCAAGACTTCAAAAATTAATAAGTGAAGATCCTAAAGTAAAAAAATTAACTGACTTATCTTTAAAATTGGAGGGTCTAAATCGGAATGTTGCAACTCATGCAGCGGGAGTTGTTATAGCAGATAAAAAACTCACAGATATAGTTCCATTATATAAAGATAATAACGCAGATTTATTATTACCTTCAACTCAATTTGATATGTATTCTGCTGAAAATGCTGGTTTAATTAAATTTGATTTTTTAGGTCTAAAAACATTAACAGTAATAAATAATACTCAAAATTTAATTAAAAAAAAGAATAAGGACTTTAATATAGAAGATATTAGTTATGAAGATCAAAAAGTATTTGATCTTTTATCATCTGGTAAAACAGTCGGATTGTTTCAAATTGAAAGTGCTGGGATGAGAGAAGCTTTAATTCAAATGAAACCAAATCATATAGAAGATATTATTGCTTTGGTAGCCCTTTATAGGCCAGGTCCAATGAGCAACATACCGATTTATAATGACTGTAAGCATGGTAAACAAGCACCTGATTATTTACATCCATTATTAGAAGATATTTTAAAACCAACATACGGTGTAATTATTTATCAAGAGCAAGTAATGCAAATTGCTCAAAAATTATCAGGTTTCACAGCTGGTCAAGCTGATATTTTAAGAAGAGCTATGGGTAAAAAAAAAAGAGTTGAACTAGAAAAACAAAAACAAAATTTTATTTCTGGTGCAGTTAATAATGGTATTAGTAAAGATGTTGCTGCAGGAATATTTCTTAAGATAGAACCTTTTGCAGAGTATGGTTTTAACAAAAGTCATGCTGCTGCATATGCAATTATTTCATATCAAACTGCTTTTTTAAAAACTTACTATCCAAAAGAATTTATAGCTGCATCAATGAGTATGGATATTTCACATCAAAATAAATTAAGTGAATTTTATGAAGAGCTTAAAAGATTGAATATTGAAATTATTAGACCAGATATTAATGAATGTTTTGCTGATTTTAGAAATGATGAAAAAAAATTTTATTATGCATTAGGTGGTATTAAGGCAGTTGGTTATGAAGCCATTTCAAACATTGTAAAAGAAAGAGTCAATAATGGTAAGTTTAAATCTATAAATGATTTTATTAATAGATTAAACCCAAAAGATATTAATAAGCTTCAGTTAGAAGGATTAGTAAAAGCAGGTGCATTTGATAAACTAAATGATAATAGACAATCTATATTTAATTCAATTCCAAACTTAATAACTAAATCTAAAAATCTTTTTGAAAATAAATCTGTTAATCAAATAGATTTATTTGGAGAAGTAGAGAATGATGATAAAAATTTAATTTCCTCAATTGGTGACTGGAATTTTGAAGAAAGGCTATCTAAAGAATTTGAAGCTGTCGGTTTTTTTATTTCAGATCATCCTTTAAATCAATTCAAAGAAATTTTCAAAGATTACAATATAAATGATTTTCAAAAGTTTAGTACTGATAATGAGATCAAAGACTCGAATATTGCAGCAACATTATTAAAAGTTCAGGAAAGAAAAACATCAAAGGGTAATTCTTACGCTGTATTAAAATTAACAGATCTTTCAAGTGTATTTGAGTTATTCATCTTTTCAGATATTTTAGAATCAAATCGGCTAATTTTAAAAGAAGGAAATTCTCTAATTTTAACTGTTTCAAAGTCATCCTCAGAAGATGACAACAGATTTAAAAGGATTAATGTACAAAAAATTGGTTCTATAAAAGATCTACTTAATATCCCAATTAAAGAGGCCACTTTTAACTTAAATTCAATTATTGAATTGGAAGAAATTACTAAATTTTTGGGCAAACCAGGGGATACGATAATAAATATCAAAATAAAGAACAATGGTGATGGATTAAACTTCAAGTTGGAAAATAAAAGAAATTTAGACCGAAAGTCTCTTAATCTTATAAGAAATAAGCAAATATCAGCAATAATAAATTAAAATTAGCTTGTTATATTCAATAAATCTTTGTAAATAGTTTTTCAAATTAATAAATACGCACACAGTTATTGGTTTTATACCTCCGGTCCTTTAATGGAAATTACTGTGGTGGCTTAACCGGGAATAAATATGAAGATACCAAACTTAACAATACAACAATTACTGGAAGCAGGAGTTCATCTTGGACACAAAACTTTAAGATGGAACCCAAAAATGAAAAAATACATTTTTGGAAAAAGAGACTCAATTCATATCATTGACTTAACACAAACTTTAGAGCTGACAAAAATTGCTCTTGAAAAAGTTTATGAAACAATAGCAAATAATGGAAAAATTTTATTTGTATCTACAAAAAAACAAGCCTCAGAAGCTGTTGCGGAGGTAGCAAAAGAAACCAATCAGTATTTT
>CACKZI010000037.1 GCA_902604605.1 uncultured Pelagibacteraceae bacterium
CTAAACCATCAAATACAGCTCCAAAAGTCAAAGCAGCTAAAATAATCCACATAAACATGCAAGAAACACCCAAGGTTTTTTTAAGAGTGTTCTCCAAAACTTTTTTATTAAATCTTCTTTTATAAATTGCTGCTAGAGTTGCTAAGAACGCACCAACAGCTGAACATTCAACTAAACTTGCTATACCCATTAAAAAGAGACCTGTCATAAAAAAAAATATTAAGAAAGGAATAATACCTGCTTTTAATAAGCTAATTTTTTCAGCAGTAGTTATATTTCTTTCTTCTTTTTTTAATGGAGGTCCTAGTTCTGGTTGGAGCTTACACCTAACATAAATGTAGATTAAAAATAATGAAGCCATCAATAAACCTGGCAATATTCCGGCCATCCAAAGTTTACTTACAGGCTGACGAGCGATCATGCCATATAGAACCATAACAACGCTTGGTGGAATTAAAATACCAAGTGAACTCCCAGCTTGTACAACTCCGGTTATCATTCTTTTATCGTAATTTCTTTTCAACATTTCAGGTAAAGCAATTGTTGCTCCTATTGCCATACCTGCAACACTCAAACCATTCATGGCTGAAATAGCTACCATCATAAACATTGTTCCTATTGCCAAACCTCCTTTCAAGCCTCCAAACAATACATGAAACATTTTATAAAGATCATTTGCAATTCCAGACTCAGAAATCATAAAGCCCATATAAATAAACAAAGGTAAAGTTAACATTGGATACCATTTAAAAAGTTTCCATGTAGCTGTATAAGGCATTTCCATAGAACCTTCGCCCCAAATCAAAAGTGCAGAAGCTGCTGCAACAAAACCAATAGCACCAAAGACTCTTTGCCCAGTAAACATCATTGCCAACATTGTTATAAACATAAACAATGCTATGAATTCATAACTTAAGTATTGCGCTAACATAATTAAATATTTTTTTCTTTCAGTTTTGCAAAATCTTTAAATAAAGTCGAAAATGCCTGAAGTAACATTAGTAAAATTCCTACAAGCATCAAAGTTTTAATTGGCCAAACATATGGGGCCCAAGCTGTAAAAAGTTTTTGTTTGGTTTCAATTGTATAAACCAAACTTGTAATTGAACCAGCAAATAACAAAACCAGGTAAAAAATAAGAAAGAAGCTTGTGAAAATATCCATTTTTGCTTTACCTTTTTCTGAGAGTTTTCCATAAAACAAATCCATTCTTACATGGTCATCTGTAATCATTGAATATCCTCCACCTAGAAGATAATAAGCAGTAATTGTAAATTGTGCCATTTCTATAATCCACATCAATGGATAGTTAATAATATTTCGGGTTACAAAAGATAGAATTAATAAAAACATCATGAAAAAAACCCAGTACATAACGAACCTGCCAACTCTTTCACAAGTTTTATCGACAATTTTTACGTATGTAGATATAAATTTAGACATTATTAATATTTATTGGGTAGTTTATAAAACAATTAAAAAAATCTTACAAATTTTAATTAAATGAGATCTTCTTTAATTAAACCTTCTATTTCTTTAATCATTATAGACGGTGATTGCATCGTGGGATATATTTCTAGTGCTCGTTGATAGCTTTCAATGGCTTTTTCATAATTTTTTAATTGAATATTAACTAAACCTTGACCAGCCAAAGCTCCAAAATGTCTTTCTTCAAGTTTCAAAACTTTATCAATATCATTTTGAGATTTTTGAAATTCTCCTATCATATAAAAAGCAGTTGCACGTTTGTTCCACGCTTCAGCCCAATTAGGATCTAAATTTATTACTTCTGTAAAAAGATCTATAGACTCAAAGAGTTTATTTTTTCTAACAAGTTCTGACCCATTATCTAATAATTTAGTTAATTCATAGTTTTTAGGGTGTGTGCTCCATATTTTCCAAATTTTTTGTTCAGTTTCAAAACTTATAGAGGCGTTCTCAACTTTCAATTTTTCAAACAATTTATTTAATTCTGATTTTTGATCATCTGAGTATAAATGAGATATAAAACCAAAATTTAGAATAATAATTATAAAAAATTTTTTAATAGTAATTTTCATTGAAAAACCTCCAAAATATAACCCATTATGAACTAAATTTTGAGTATACATTAGATATCTTTTCAAATACCGTCCACATGTTGAATCAACACAGGGAGAAATATGAGTAGATCAAAATCGCTCTACAATGCAGATTTAGCACCAACCCCGTCAAATAAAAAAAATTGGGGATGGTTCGAAATCTTTAACGTATGGGCAAACGATGTGCAAAGTTTATTCGGTTATACTTTAGCTGCATCATTATTCCTAGCTTCAGGATTAAATGGTTGGGCAGTATTCGCAGCGCTAATACTTGCTGGCTTTTTTATTATGTGGTTAGTTAATTTATCAGGTAAACCAAGTGTTAAACATGGAATTCCATATCCAGTATTCGCTCGTGTAAGTATGGGCGTCTTTGGTGCAAACTTTCCTGCAATGGCTAGAGGGCTTGTGGCAATGTTCTGGTATGGAGCACAAACTTATGCGGCATCAACTGCTGTAGCGCTTTTAATCACAGCTATAACAGGTAATCCAGGAACTGAAATGTTTTTAGGAATGACAGGAGTAATGTGGGTGTCATTTATATTTGTATCAGCATTCCAAGTTTATTTATTCTGGCAAGGTGTAGATCTTGTAAGAAGATTTTTAAACTTTGCGGGACCTGCTGTTTATGTAGTGATGGTTTTACTAATGATAGTAATTTGGTTCAAAGCTGGTGGAAGTCTTTTATCAGAAGTTGGTGAAATATTTTCTGGTGGGACAAGATCAGGTGGATTTGAAGGTTTAGGTTCATTTGGAGCTTTCTTAGCAGTATTTTCAATTATGGTAGGATACTTTGCTGCTGTAGTAATCAACTTTGGTGACTTCGCTAGATTTGTTAAAAATGAAGATGAAATGAAAAAAGGTAACCTATGGGGATTAGTAGGTAACGTTATTTTCTTCTCATTCATTACTTTAATGATCACTGGTGGAACAATTGCTATTTTTGGAGAATACGTAGCAAATCCAACAGACATGGTAGCTAAAGTAGACAATATTGTATTAACAGTAGTTGCAGCATTTGCGTTTTTTGCAGCAACAGTTGGTATTAATATGGTTGCTAACTTTATACCTCCTGCATATGACCTTGCTAACTTAATGCCAAGTAAAATCAATTTCAGAACTGGTGGTTTAATAACTGCTGCTTTTGGTTTTGTTATTGGTGGTATGTGGGTTGCAGTAATCACTCAAATGGGAATGTTTCCATTTGTAAACACTTTAGGTGCAATATTAGCTCCAGTGTTTGGTATAATGATTACTGACTACTATATAATCAAAAAACAAAGATTAGATGTTGATGATTTATTTACTGACTCGCCTAATGGCAAGTATCACTATAATGGTGGTTTCAATGGTAAGGGTATGTTGGCATGGGTGCTATCAGGATACATTGCTGTTGGTACAGTCTGGCCAAACATCTTATTCTTAGGAATGGATGATTTCTTCGCTAACTTAGGTGGTGGCGGAGGATATGCTTGGATAATTGGAGCATCATTAGGTGCTGTAATTCACTTAGCAATATCATCAAATAAAAAATAATTAAATTTTCAATTAAAGCCCATCAATTTAAATTGGTGGGCTTTTTTTTATGTTTGGAATTCCAAAAGGATATTTTCCTTATTTAGATTGTGAAGAACTAAATTGTTTCCATCACCCAATCTATCTACAACTAAAAAATTCATATCTTCTGTTGAGATTAATGGAAAATGCCAAACTCCTGGATTATAATTAATACCAATTCCTCTGGGAATTACGAATGACTCGATTTTATTTAAGTCGGGCCTATCTCCTTCAGGAGCAACGAATGCTAAAAATGTCGTCTCTTTCATTGGAATAAAAGCTTGGCTTCCAAGAGGATGTTTTTCCATCATGTCAACTTTCATTGGAAAAGATCTTTTAAGAGCTGAAAAAATACTAATAGTAGACTCACCATTATCTTTTTTTGTATTTAAGTTTGCAATCCCATCATATCTTTTTGCATAACCATCATTAATTTCGATTGGTTTGATATCTGCAGTTGTTATCATGTCACCAAATTTCTTAAAGTTTTCTTTAGTAATAGGTTTTGGTTTAATAACTAAATTTATCATATCTTTTTTCCAAAAATTCTAAATCTCGAAATACCACCATCAGGAAATATATTAATTTTTATATGATTAATTTTTTCTTTTTTCATTAAAGAATTTTTAAATACATGAGTTTTGTTAGCTGATAATTTTGTATTTTTTAATAGATATTTCCATTTATTTGAGGAGTTTACTATTTGTTTAGAACTTTTAGTTGGTAAATAAGCTGCTTGCAAAGAACAGTAGTTTGGAAAATTTCCTTTGAAATGATGAGTTGAAATTTCAATTTTATCAATAGAACTACCATCAATAGAGTTTAAAATTAACCAATCATTTCCTTTACCTCTTCGTCTTCTAGTCTCCCAACCGTCACCCATATTTTTTGCTTTGCCTGGAGCTAAAATATTTTCAGCTTTACCAAAATGTTCATTGTTACAAGCAATAACTGACGCTCCATCTAATAATGAAGCAAGATTTATTTTTTTATTATTAATTTTTTTTGATTTTGCAATAGATCCATATAATCTCAATCTAGCAACACCGCCATCAGGAAAAATATTAAATTTGATATGAGTAAATATTTTTTTATTTTTAATTGAAAAAAAGTGATGAGAATTGGCTTTAATCTTTTTTTTTGTAAGAATTGGAGTCCATCTTAATTGATTAATTTTATTTGAGCTTGATAATGAACCTTCAATTGAAACCATGGCTGGTTGATTACCATTAAAGTGAGATGTATCCACATTAATCTTGGAAATTTTTCCTGGCTTACCGAGTTTTAAAATAATGTAATCATGCCCTAAAGTTCTCTTCCTTCTTGACTCCCATCCATCCATCCATTTTCCATGTTTATCAAATACACCTTCCTTAAATACTGGAATAGTTGGACTAATAATTCTATTTGCTGATGCAAAAAAGTCGTCAGTTTTATAAATTATCTTTGTACCCAGCCTTGGTTGAGCCAAATCTATTAATCCGTTAGTAAATATTATTTTTTCTTTCATGTTATGAATAGTTTTTAATCCAATGTTTGGCTATATCAATTCTTTTACAAATCCAAATATCCTCAAATTTAAGAACATAATCCAAAAATTTTTTTAACGACTGAATTCTCCCAGGTCTTCCTATTAGTCTGCAATGTAATCCAACAGACATCATTTTAGGGCTTGTTTTTCCCTCCTCATATAATGCATCGAAACTATCTTTTAGATAATTATAAAAATGGTCACCTGTATTAAATCCTTGGTTCGTTGCAAATCTCATATCATTATTATCTAAAGTATAAGGAATAATAAGTTGTTTCTTTTTACCTCTGTATTCCCAATAGGGCAGATCATCGCTATAGCTATCACTATCATATAAAAAACCACCATCATCAAAAACCAAATCTCTAGTATTAGGGCTACATCGACCTGTATACCAACCCAATGGTCTTGAACCAAAAATATCTTTAATTGTTTTGATTGCTTGTTGCATATGTTTTTTTTCAATTGATCTTTTAATGTTTTGATAATCAATCCATCTATATCCATGAGCTGCAATTTCATAGTTACCATCTTTTAAAGCATTACATACTTCAGGGTTTTGTTCTAATGCTAGTCCCACTCCAAAGATTGTTACTGGAATTTTCTTTTCTTTAAACAATTTATCTAATCGCCAAAATCCAGCTCTCGATCCATACTCATAAATACTCTCCATACTAATGTGTCTCCCTTTGATTGCTTTGGCACCAATTATCTCTGATAAAAAAGTTTCAGAATATTTATCTCCATTTAAAACAGAATTTTCTCCACCTTCTTCATAATTCAAAACTATTTGAAGTGCTAGTTTTGCGTTATTTGGCC
>CACKZI010000038.1 GCA_902604605.1 uncultured Pelagibacteraceae bacterium
TAACAGAGACTGATTTATCAAAACTTTAATCGTTTCATCATTTAAAACAAAATCTTTAGATATTAACCCATCATGACCATGAGATGTATATGGATCTAGAGCAACATCACACATAATTCCTATTTCATTTTTATATTTTTTTTTGATTAATTGTATTGCTTTGCAAACTAAATTATTCTCATTTAAGGCCTCTGTTCCAAGAATATTTTTCTTTTTTTTATCTGTATATGGAAATAAAGCAATCATGGGCAATCTATTATTGATAGCTCTTTCAACAACAGAATTTATTTTATCTAATGTATATCTATAAACCCCCGGCATAGATTTAATAGATACTCTCTTGTTTTTTCCATCAATTAAAAAAATTGGCAGTATAAAATCATTAGAAGTTAGGTTGTTTTCTTCAATCAATCTTCTAGACCAATCATTTCTTCGACTGCGTCTAAGTCTCAAACTTGGATATTTTCCTGTAATCATGTTTAAAAATATTTATTATATGCGACAAATGTTATATACAAATATATCTTAAAAAAGATAATAAACAATAACAGGAGGCAAATAAGCACTTATGAATTTAAATTTTGATGACTTCCAAAAACAAGATGTAACTTTTGATATAATCGAACTTCAAAAAGCTTACAAAGAAATACTTAAAATTAGAGATTTTAGCGGTCCAGAGGGTATTTCTAATTTTGGTGCTATATCTTTGACACAGATTCCTGGAGATCCAGACTCGATAATGGGTCATAAAGCGAGAGGTGTTTTTTGGACAAAGCCTGATGGAACTGGAAAAGAAGTTATAAGAGATGAAAAAATTAATGAGGCTGCTTACTCAGAGTTTATTGAAGATTATAAAAATACTTACTTTAAAGAAGTTTTTGAAATTTTGTCTTCAAAGTATAAACTCGGACGTGTGAGAATATTATTGAAACAACCAAGATCTACTTTAAGTTGGCATAGAGATCCAGAACCTAGATTACATATTCCAATAATCACCAATCCAGGCTCAATTATGGTAATAGATAATATTGCAAAACATTTACCTGCTGATGGATCAGTTTGGATTACAAATAATACAAAATATCATAATGCCTTCAATGGTGGGGAAGAAAATAGAATACATTTGGTTGCATGTGTTCTAGATCATAAATTTAATTAGTTTGAAAAAGTTATTTATCTCATCAGATCACGCAGGTTATAATCTTAAAAAACAAATTATTAAAAAATTTGATAAAAAATTTATTTTTATAGACTTAGGTACATATAATTCTAAAACTTCGGTTAGTTATACTGATTATGCACATAAACTTTGTAAAAAAGTGGCAAATAATAATAAAAATATGGGAATTTTGGTTTGTGGCTCCGGTATGGGAATGTCGATGGCGGCAAACAGACACAAAAAAATAAGAGCTGCAGTGTGTTATTCAACAAAAAATACAAAATTATCTAGATTGCATAATAATGCAAATATTATTACATTAGGCTCTAGATTAACAAAAAAAAATATTGCTTTTAAATGTATTGATGTTTTTATTAATACAAAGTTTGAGGGTGGGAGACATAAAAAAAGAGTTAAAAAAATATAAAAAAAATGTCTAGTGAAACAAAATATTTAAACTCTAATTATGAAGATTTTTTTGAGAAAAGTCTTTCAAAAACTGATCCAGATTTATTTAAAGCAATCAATGATGAATTAATTCGACAGCAAAATCATATAGAATTAATTGCATCTGAAAATATTGTTTCTCAAGCTGTATTAGAAGCTCAAGGATCAGTTTTAACAAACAAATATGCTGAAGGATATCCCGGTAAAAGATATTATAACGGTTGTGAACATGTCGATATTGCTGAACAATTAGCATTGGAAAGAATAAAAAAACTTTTTAATTGTAAATATGCAAATGTACAACCTCATTCTGGGGCTCAAGCAAATGGAGCTGTATTTTTAGCTTTACTAAAACCAAATGATACGTTTATGGGAATGAGTTTAAATTCTGGTGGACATATTACTCATGGTTTAAAAATTTCAATGTCAGGAAAATGGTTTAATGCAATTAGCTATGATGTAGATAAAAAATCTGAGCTAATTGATTATGATAATGTTGAAAAACTTGCTTTAGAACACAAACCAAAATTAATTATTGCTGGTGGAAGTGCCTACTCAAGAGTAATTGATTTTAAAAGATTTAGAGAAATTGCTGACAAAGTTGGAGCTTACCTAATGGTTGATATGGCACATTTCTCAGGATTAGTTGCCGGAAAAGGTTACCCCAATCCATGTGATTATGCACATGTAGTGACATCAACAACCCATAAAGTTTTTAGAAGTGCAAGAGGTGGAATAATTTTATCGAACGATGAGGACCTTGGTAAAAAATTTGATACTGCGGTATTCCCTGGATATCAAGGTGGACCTTTAATGCATATCATCGCCGCTAAAGCTGCTGGTTTTTTTGAAGCTTTAAAACCTGAATTTCAAACTTACATAAAAAAATGTTTTAGCTAATGCAAAAATTTTAGCTGAAACTTTAAAAAATAATGGTTTTAAAATTTATTCAGGTGGAACAGATACTCATCTAATGTTAGTTGATCTAAGACCTTTTAATGTAAAGGGTAATTTAGCTTCAGAAAGTTTATGTAGAGCTAACATAACTTGTAATAAAAATGGAATACCATTTGACACTGAAAAACCAATGATTACTTCTGGTATTAGATTAGGATCTCAAGCTGCTACAACAAGAGGATTTGGTTTAAAAGAATTTGAAAAAGTAGGGGAATTAATAACTAAAGTTATAAAAGGACTTTCTGAAAACCCTAAGGATAATAGTAAAGTGGAAAATGAAGTAAGAAATGAAGTTGTTAATTTATGTTCTAATTTTCCAATATATAAAAACTTAAATAAATGATTTGTCCTTGTGAAAAGAAAGGTGAGACCTCAGTTGTAGACTCGCGTCCAACAGAGGATGGAACAGCAATACGTAGAAGAAGGTTATGTGCTTGTGGTGAACGATTTACTACTTTCGAAAGAATTCAATATAGGGAATTAATGGTTGTTAAAAAAAATGGAAGAAAATCTGCTTTTGATAGAGATAAATTATCTAAATCAATCTATATAGCTTTAAAAAAAAGGCCTTTAGACACGGAAACAATTGAAAAATTCATAAGTAAAGTATCTAGAGCACTTGAGGAACTTGGACAAAATGAAATATCAACAACTACAATTGGAACAATGGTTATGGAAGGCTTAAAAGAATTAGATCCAGTTGCTTATGTTAGATTTGCTTCAGTTTATAGAAACTTTAGAGAAGAAAAGGATTTTGTACAATTTGTGGACAAAATAGATGTCTTCAAGAAAAGATAGATTTTCATCGCTAGATAAGAATTACATGAAACTTGC
Source organism: uncultured Pelagibacteraceae bacterium (assembly GCA_902604605.1). Taxonomy (GTDB): domain Bacteria; phylum Pseudomonadota; class Alphaproteobacteria; order Pelagibacterales; family Pelagibacteraceae; genus Pelagibacter. The sequence goes on from CACKZI010000038.1 coordinate 3,398, forward strand.
TATTAATTTAGCAAGATCACGTAAAGGTTTAACGGGAGACAATCCATCTGTTGGCTGCCTAATTGTAAAAAATGATACAATTATTTCTATTGGTCAGACAGGATACAATGGTAGACCACATGCTGAACATAGCGCAATAAAAAACTCATTTGAAAAATTAAAAGGTTCAAAAATGTATGTAACCCTTGAACCTTGTAATCACTATGGAAAAACCCCACCTTGTACAAAAAATATAATTAAAAGTGGTATTAGTGAATTAATTTATTCAATGGAGGATATCGATAATAGAGTAAAAGGAAAGAGTTTTAAGATTTTATCAAATAAAAAAATTAAAGTTAAGAGAGGCCTTCTAAAAAAAGATGCAAAAGATCTTTATGATTCTTACATTAAAAATCGAACTAGTAAATTACCTTATGTTACTGCTAAAATTGCAGTTTCGAAAAATAACTTGATTTATAGTAAAGGAACTAAAAGAATAACTGATAAGAATTCAGATAAGATTACCCATTACTTACGTTATAAAAATGACTCAATAATGATTTCAAGTAAAACCCTTAATATAGATAATCCAAAGTTAACTTGTAGATTAAAAGGTTATGACAAATTTTCACCAAAAAGAATAATTCTAGATAAAAATTTAGATATTAAATTAAAAAGCTATATTTTTAAATCAGCAAAAAAGGGTAATACAATTCTTTTTTATAACTTATCTAATGCTAAAAAGATTAAAGTTTTAAAAAAAAAAGGATTAACTTTGATTAAAACAAAATTAAATAGCGAAGGATTACTGGACTTGAAGATAGTTTTAAAAAAGTTATTCACTCTAGGCACAAGAAGTTTACTTATTGAAGGTGGTGACAAAATATCAAAAAACTTAATAAAAAATAGACTTATTGATACATTTTATTTATTTAAAAGCCCAAAAATCTTAAGAGTAAATAAAATAAATCAGGGTTTTACTTCATTTGGAATTTTAAAGAGTAAATATAAAAGGATATCTAAAATTACCTCTAAACTAGCCAAAGATAATATAACAATCTATAAAAGATAAAATGTTTAACGGAATAATATTTAATAAGGGTTTCATTAAGAAAATATCTAAAAGATCAAAAGGTATAAATATTTTCGTTAAATCAGACCTCAAATTGAATTCTAAGGATATTGGAGTTTCTATTGCATGTGATGGGGTTTGTTTAACATTAATAAAAATCCAAAATAAAATTATGGAATTTTATCTTTCTAATGAAACTGTTAAAAGATCAAAATTTAAGTATCTTAAGATCAATGATGTAATAAATTTAGAACTACCTCTTAAGTATGGTCAAAAGATTTCAGGTCATATATGTCAGGGGCATATTGATACAACTGGTAAAACTTTAAGTGTAAAAAAAGTTGATAAATCTTATATTTTTGACTTTGAAGTTAATTCAAAAGAAAGAAAAAATATTATTGAAAAAGCTTCAATATGTATAAACGGAATCTCATTAACAATTTCTAAAAAAAACAAAAAAAGGTTTTCAAATTTGGGTAATTCCTCATACTTTCAAATTGACCAACTTATCAAAGGTTAAAAAAGGTAGTCTTGTAAATATAGAAATAGATATTCTCTCAAAATACGTTAAAAATTTTTTCAATGCCAAAAAGTAATTATTCATCAATAGAAACAATTATTAAAATTGCCAAAAAAGGTGGAATGTTCATTTTAGTTGATGATGAGAAGAGAGAAAATGAAGGAGATTTAATTATTTCAACTAGTGATACAAATGCAAAGAATATTAATTTTATGGCTAAATATGGAAGAGGATTAATCTGTCTAGCCTTGGATAGTTTACAAGCAAAAAGGCTAAATTTATCACTCATGTCTCCGATTAATCAATCTAGAAACAAAACTGCCTTTACAATATCTATTGAAGCAAAAAAAGGAATTACAACAGGTATTTCAGCAAAAGATCGAGCTAGAACTATAAGAATTGCCTCTAAACAAAATGTAAATAAAAAAGATATCGTGTCGCCAGGTCATGTTTTTCCAATAATAGCAAAAGATGGAGGAGTACTTGTTAGAGCAGGGCACACAGAGGCTTCTGTAGATATTTC
>CACKZI010000039.1 GCA_902604605.1 uncultured Pelagibacteraceae bacterium
AAGGAAAATCATTGGTTTAGTTATGGCAAATCCAAAATCAGCATATAGCGTCTCAACAAAAAAAGAAAAAACAGATACACACATTATTGTTGTATGGGTTGACAACGAAGCTGGGGTTTTAGCAAGAGTAGTAGGTTTATTTTCTGGAAGAGGCTACAATATAGAGTCCTTAGCTGTTGCTGAAGTAGATGCAAAGAAAAATATTTCAAGAATTACAATTGTAACTATAGGTACCCCACAAGTAATTGATCAAATAAAACTCCAGTTAAAGAAGTTAGTGCCTGTACATAAAGTAGCTGATTTTAAAAGAAATGACAAAAGTGTGATATTTAAAGAAATGGCGTTATTTAAAGTAGTAGGTAATTCAAATAAAATTAAAAAAGCTATTAATGCTTGTAAAAAATATGATGCTGTAATATTGGATAAAACAAAAAAGTCTAATGTTATTCAAATAACTGCATTAAGAAGAGAAATTGATAAAATGACAAAAAATTTAAAAAAATTTGGATTAGTAAGCGTATCAAGAACTGGTGCTGTTGCAATGACAAGAGGAGACAAGATATTTAATTAATTATTAAGGGAGAAAATTATGAAAATGTTTTATGAAAAAGATACTGATGTAAATCTTATAAAAGATAAAAAAATTGCTATCTTTGGTTATGGAAGTCAGGGACATGCTCACGCATTAAACTTAAAAGATAGTGGAGTAAAAGAAGTTGTTGTTGCGCTTAGAGAGGGTTCATCTAGCATCCCTAAAGCAGAGTCTAAAGGTTTAAAAGTCATGAATTTATCTGATGCGGCTGAATGGGCTGATGTTGTGATGATTTTAACACCCGATGAATTACAAGCATCAATTTATAAAAATCATATCGAACAAAGAGTTAGAAAAGGAACATCCTTGGCTTTTGCGCATGGCTTAAATATTCATTATGATTTAATCAAAGCAAGAGAAGATTTAGATATTTTTATGGTAGCACCAAAAGGTCCAGGGCACTTAGTTAGAAGTGAGTACGTTAAAGGTGGTGGAGTTCCTTGTTTGTTTGCCGTTCATCAAAATGGCTCAGGTAAAGCAAGAGATCTTGCAATGTCATACGCATCTGCTGTGGGTGGTGGAAGATCTGGAATTATTGAAACAACTTTTAAAGATGAGGTCGAAACAGATTTGTTTGGAGAACAAACTGTTCTTTGTGGTGGCTTAGTTGAGTTAATAAAAAATGGATATGAAACTTTAGTTGAAGCAGGCTATGAACCTGAAATGGCATATTTTGAAACTGTCCATGAAGTAAAATTAATAGTTGATTTAATTTATGAGGGTGGAATAGCTAATATGAATTATTCAATTTCTAATACAGCAGAGTATGGAGAATATGAGTCAGGTCCAAGAGTAGTAAATAAAGAAGAAACTAAAAAAAGAATGAAAGAAGTTTTAAATGATATCCAATCTGGAAAATTTACCAAACAATGGATGGATGAGTGCAAAAATGGACAAAAAAATTTTTTAGCGACACGAGCTAAACTTGCTGAGCATCCTGTGGAAAAAGTTGGGGCAAATTTAAGGGCAATGATGCCTTGGATTGGTAAAAAGAAACTAGTAGATAGTGATAAGAGTTAGTTTAACACTTTAAACTTCATAAAACATTTTGCAATTTCTAATAGAGATTGTATTATAGATTTTCCAAAATTTTATATTATGGCAAAAAAAGAGAAAATATTTATATTTGATACAACGATGCGTGACGGTGAACAATCACCTGGAGCATCGATGAGTCTTGAGGAAAAAATTCAGATTTCAAGAGTATTTGATGAGTTAGGAATCGATATAGTCGAAGCAGGTTTTCCTATTGCTTCACCAGGAGATTTTGAAGCAGTATCAGCAATCAGTAAGGTTTTAAAAAAATCAATTCCTTGTGGCTTAGCTCGCCATTCTAAAAAAGACATAGATAGATGTTATGAGGCTTTAAAGCATGCACCAAGATTCAGAATTCATACTTTTATTTCTACGAGCCCACTACACATGAAACATAAACTTAACAAAACACCAGAACAAGTCTATGACTCTATTAAAGAGCACGTGACTTACGCGAGAAACTTAACAGATGATGTTGAGTGGTCTTGTGAAGATGGGACAAGAACTGATATAGATTATATGTGTAAAACAGTTGAACTTGCAATCAACTCAGGTGCTAAAACAATAAATATTCCTGATACTGTGGGATACACAGTTCCCTCAGAATTTACAAAAATTATAGAAACTTTATTAAATAAAGTTCCGAATATTGATAAAGCAATTTTATCCACACATTGTCATAATGATTTAGGTTTAGCAGTTGCAAATTCTTTAGCTGGTGTCCAAGCTGGAGCTAGGCAAATAGAATGTACTATTAATGGAATAGGTGAAAGAGCTGGTAATGCTGCTTTAGAAGAAGTTGTGATGGCAATTAGAACAAGAAATGATTTGATGCCTTATGAGACAGGAATAAATACTAAATTATTAAGTAAAGCCTCTAAATTAGTTTCTAATGTTACTGGTTTTCCAGTACAATATAACAAAGCGATAGTTGGTAAAAATGCTTTTGCTCATGAGTCTGGTATTCACCAGGATGGAATGTTAAAAAATAGAAATACCTATGAAATTATGACACCAGAAAGTGTTGGGGTAAAACAAACATCTTTAGTAATGGGAAAACATTCTGGCAGACATGCTTTTAAAGACAAATTAATTAGCCTTGGGTATGCAGATTTGACTGATGATGTAATTGAAAATGCTTTTGGAAAATTTAAAATCTTAGCTGATAAGAAAAAACATATCTATGATGAGGATATTATTGCATTAGTTGATGATAGTTTAATAATTGACAATAAATCAAACTCAATAATCTTAAAATCTCTTAAAGTATTTGCTGGAACAGGTGAACCTCAAAAAGCAGAAATGAAATTAGAAGTTAATGGCCAAATTAAATCTGCAAATGAAACAGGAGACGGACCAGTCGATGCAATATTTAAATGTATTAAAAAACTATATCCACATGAAGTTAATTTACAACTATATCAAGTACATGCTGTTACTGAAGGTACAGATGCTCAGGCGACAGTAAGTGTTCGTATTGAGGAAAATGGTAAAACAACTGTTGGACAAGCTGCAGATACAGATACATTAGTTGCTTCGGCAAATGCTTATATTTCTGCTTTGAATAAGATGATTATTAAAAGAGAAAAAACAGCACCGGCTATGGAACAAATACTAGATGAAAAAGAAAAAGTGAGAGGAATTTAAATGGGAGTTTTTGATAAAATAAGAAAAGTTTGGAGCCAAGATATGGCTATTGATTTAGGAACAGCTAACACGTTAGTTGTTGTAAAAGGTCAAGGTGTAGTTTTAAATGAGCCATCAGTTGTTGCAATAGTTGATCAAGCAGGAAAAAAACAAGTTCTAGCGGTAGGTGATGAAGCAAAAACAATGTTGGGGAGAACGCCTGGGAATATTCAAGCCATAAGACCTTTGAGAGATGGAGTTATTGCAGATTTTATAGTTACAGAGGAAATGATTAAACATTTTATTAAAAAAGTTCATAAAGGAAGAACTTTTGCTAATCCCAGAATATTAATTTGTGTACCTACAGGCTCAACCCCAGTTGAGAGAAAAGCTATTCAAGACAGTGCACTAGCTGCAGGCGCAAGAAGAGTTCAGTTAATCGAAGAACCAATCGCAGCTGCAATTGGAGCAGGACTTCCAATTTCAGAAGCAACTGGATCTATGGTTGTTGATATTGGAGGTGGAACAAGTGAAATAGCTGTTATGTCACTTGGAGGTCTAGTTTACTCAAAATCTTTAAGAGTTGCAGGAGATGCAATGGATGGTGCAATGGTAAACTATATGAGAAAAGAATACAACTTGATGATAGGTGATAGCACTGCTGAAAAAATCAAAAAAGAAATTGGAACAGCCATTCCAACAAACAATAATACTTATGCCGTTAAAGGAAGAGATTTAAGATCTGGAACACCAAAAGAAGTAAATATTACAGAAGAGGATACCGCTGAGGCGCTTAATGATATTCTTAGACAAATGGTAAATGGAATAAAAGATGCTTTAGAAAGTACTCCACCAGAATTATCAGCAGACTTAGTAGACATGGGTTTAGTTTTAACAGGTGGTGGTGCTTTACTAAAAAATATTGATAAGCGTTTTTCTAAAGAAACAGGTTTACCAGTACATATTGCAGATGATCCATTATCTTGTGTTGCGATTGGAACTGGAAAAGCTTTAGATCAGGAACAAACATTCTCGACTATGTTGACTGAGTATTAAAAGTAATGGCCTCAAGCAGAGATGATTTTATAATTGCAATTAGATCTGCTTTTTTAAAAAAAAGTACACAACAAAAATTTTCATTACTTACATTAGTTTTTATTTCATTATTTACAATTTTGTTATCAAGTCTGGATTTTAGAGTAATTCAATATCTTAAAATAGCAATTAACGAAGTTGTTTATAGATCATCATTTGTTGTATCA
>CACKZI010000040.1 GCA_902604605.1 uncultured Pelagibacteraceae bacterium
TTGGCCCATAATTGGTTGCTGTGCAGTGCCTGTTTTGCCAGCAATTTCATAACCTTTTACGTTTGCTAAACCTGCTGTTCCATTTTCATCAGTAACAATTTTTCTTAAAATTTTTACAATTTTTTCTGAAACACCTTGGTTTAATAGCCTTTTTTTTTTATCTAAATTTTCATTTTCATTAACTATAAGTTTTGGCTCAATATTAAAGCCACCGTTAGATAGAGTTGAATAGCCTTTTGCTAGATGTAATAGACTAGTTGTAATTCCATGTCCAAAAGAAGCTGTGGCTAATTTACATTTTCCCATCGATATATTTTCTTGATTAGCAATTTCTTCTATATCGAAGTCAATATTTTCTAAAACCCCAATTCTTTCTAAAAAATTTTTAAATTTTTCTGGTCCAATTCTCTGTGCAATCTTAACAGAACCAATATTTCCTGATCTTACAAGAATTTGTTCAGCAGTTAAATCTGTTGGTAATTTTTCATCATATTCTCTTATTGGAAATCCTGCACATTGAATTGATTTTGGTAAATCTTTGAATTGAGTTGTAGGTTCAATTAAATCTAAATTCAGTGCAGCAGCAAAAGTAAAAGGTTTAAAAACAGAGCCAAGTTCATAGGTTCCTTTACTAACTCTATTTATAAAGTTTTTATCAATAATCCTTTTTCTTTTATTTAAATCAAAATCAGGCAACGATATAAATGAAAGTATTTCGCCGCTATTAACATTCATTAAAATAGATCCACTGCCTTTTGTTCTAAAAATTTTATTAAACTTAATTAATTCCTCTCTAATTAAAAATTGAATATCCGAGTCTACTGTTAATTTAATCGGCTTTAATTTGTTCTTTAAATCATAATCTAAAGATTTTTCTAATCCAGATATTCCATTATTATCATTATCTATTTGACCAATTATATGACTAAACAAATTTTTTTGAGGATAAACTCTTGATAAATTATCTCTTGGCTCAATTGACTTGTCACCAAGTAACATTAATTTTTCATAATTTTCATAAGAAATTTTTTTTTCAAAATAAAAGAATTTTCCCTTTTGAATCTTTTCCCTAATTTTAACATAATCTTTATTTGGAAAAATATATTTTAAATTCAATATCAACCTTTTATCATCAATTATTTTTTGTGGACTAATTCCAATATCTATGGAACTTACAGTTTTGCTTAAAAAAATCCCATTTCTGTCAATTATATCTGCCCGGTAAAGTTTATTAACTGATGATTTAATCTTCTCATAATTTTCATTATTTTCTTTTCTTGATCCAAGGTGAATTAAATGAATAAAGTAAATAAGAAAAATAAGAAAAAAAATAAAGAAAATAAATGCTATACGATTAAAAGTGATTTTTAAGTTAGTTTTATTTTTTTTATATAAAAAATCACTTTCTCGATTCTCTAAAACTATTTGCGAATTATTGTTAATCATAATTGGTTTTAAAATTAAATTTTTCAGTTTGATTTTTAATGATTTTTATCTCTTTAATTTCTTTTTGAATTAATTCTTCATCAAAATATAAATTTTGAAAATTGAGTAATTTTTCAGAGGAACTCAAAAAATCGAATTCTAATTTAACATTTTCTAATTCTTTGTTTAAACTTCTTAAGTTTTCATTGGTTGTAAAAATTTTATCCTCTAGCTTTTTTGTTGAATTTTTAATCACTGCTGTAAATAAAACTAAAAACAAAATTAAAGAAACTATCCCAGTTTTTTTCATAATTTATTTCCATAATCTTCAATTTTAATTAAATCTTGAAATTTACTTAAAATGTCAGTTTCAAATTCATAAAAATTTTTTTTTTTAATCACATATCTAAGTTTTGCTGATCGAGATGGAATATTTTTTTTTAATTCTTGTACAGAAGGAATAATTGGTTTTTTATTTTTAATATTAAATAAAGTCTCAGGTTGTTCTAACTTTGGTAAATACCTAGAAATACTTTTTTCTTCTGACAAACTTTTAAAAAAGTATTTAACAATTTTATCCTCAAGTGAATGAAAAGTTACAACTGCAAGAATACCATCTTTTTTTAAAACTTTTGTAGCAGCTATTAATCCATAAATTAATTCACTTATTTCTTTATTCACAAAGATTCTTAATGCTTGAAAAATTTTCGTAGAATTGTGAATTTTAAAATTATTTCTCTTTTTTATAGAATCTATTAATTTTACAAGATCTTCATTATCCAATACTTTATTTTTTCTAATTTTGGAAATTCTGGATGCTATTTTTTTTGCATCTTTTTCTTCCCCAAAAAATTTAAATATCTTTTCTAATTCTCTGGAGTCTAATTTATGAATTGCTTCCTTGGCCGAAAATTCATTTAAACCCATTCTCATATTAAGATCACCTGAATAATTAAATGATAAACCCTTTGATGGATCTTTGATTTGAGTATATGAATATCCCAAATCAAAGATTACGCCTCTAATATTTTCATTCTTGATTTTTAATTGATCTAATTGACTAAATCTTTTATTTTTAAAAATAAATCTTTCTTGGAATTTATTAGAAATTTGATCTGCCTTTTTTTTGCTTTCAATATCTCTATCAAACGCAATAACCTTAGTATCTTTATATTTTAGAATTTCGTTTGTGTATCCACCTTGACCAAATGTACAATCAATAAATGTGCCACCATGTTGAGGGGTAATAATGCTAATAATTTCACTTAGCAGTACTGGATAATGTTTTACAGTTTCCAGTACCATGGTGGCTTGCATTTATTTTTTCGAAGACCATTAATTTTTTTGTCTTCTTAAAAATGCTGGTATTTCTAGATCATCATCTTCTTTATCATCACCAGAAGATCTAAGCAGATCGTCTGAAGTTGATGCTTGTTTTTCAGAGCTGAATAAATCTGGCTCATCAGCATCTACCCCAAACTCTTTAAGATCGTTAGAAGTTTCTTGCTCAGGCTCTGTTGGAGTTATGGCCTCTTCTGAAAAAGATATTTCACTTTCATTAGTTGTATTTTCGACTATGTTTTGAGCTTCTTGATTTCTCAATAATTCTTCATGATATTGGTTGTTTACCTCATCAACTGACTCATTATCATTTATATTTTCTGAAATTACTTCATTTTCAAGTTTCAGAGCATTTGCACCATGAGATATAGGGTTCGAACTTGCATTTGAAAAACTAAAAGAAGATGTTCCATTGCTAGATGAAAAATCGGAATATCCTGGATTACGATTCTGAATTCGATGAACCATGTTGATAACTGATTTTGTTTCAGGTTGCTGACCATCTAATGATGTAGCCACAATTGATACTCTTATTTTACCCTCCAGAGATGGATCGGTTATAGCTCCAATTATAACTTCTGCATCGGCTTCAACCTCTGATCTTATTTTATTAACTACCTCATCAACTTCAAAAAGTTTAAGATCTTTACCTCCGGTAATATTTACTAATAAGCCCTTAGCACCTTTTAAGGTATAATCATCAATTAAAGGGTTGCTAATAGCCATTTCAGTAGCTTTCATAGCTCTTCCTTCACCTTCGGCTTCTCCTGTTCCCATCATAGCTTTTCCCATTGAAGCCATTACCGTTTCAACATCTGCAAAATCCAAATTTATAATACCCGGTCTAACCATTAAATCTGTTACACTTTGAACTCCATGCATCAAAACATTATTAGATAAATTAAATGACTCCTCAAATGTGGTTTGTTCATTTGCTATTTTAAACAAATTTTGATTTGGAATTACTATAATTGTATCTACATGTTTTCTTAATTCCTCAAGACCAATTTGAGCTCTCTTCATTCTTGACGGACCTTCATATAAAAAAGGAAGTGTAACAACCCCTACAGTTAGTATATTTAATTCTTTTGCAGCTCTTGCAATAACATGTGCTGCTCCTGTTCCTGTGCCACCACCCATTCCAGCAGCTATAAAAACCATATTAGCACCCTGTAAAACGTTTATAATCTCATTTAAAGACTCATCAGCAGCAGCTTGACCAATATCAATTTTTGCTCCAGCACCCAATCCTTTTGTTAAATTTAAACCAATTTGAATTTTTGATTTAGCTTTACTATGTTTCAAATCTTGAGCATCTGTATTTACTGCAATAAATTCAACTCCCTGCATTCCATTTTCAATCATTTCATTGATAGCATTTCCACCTGCACCACCAACTCCCATAACTAAAAGTCTTGGTTGTAACTCTTTTATTTCTGGTGTTTTAAAGTTAATCGTCATTTTATTATCCC
>CACKZI010000041.1 GCA_902604605.1 uncultured Pelagibacteraceae bacterium
CCAGCTCTCTCAACTAAATATCCCATAAATAAAAAGAGTGGTACCGCTGTAAGAACATTATTATCCATCACGGTGTATGTATTTTTAACAAATAGAGAAAAAATTCTATTATCAAAAAGATGATCCATCAAAACTGGATCATAGTAAGCATAATAACCAAAACCTATTCCCATGGCCATTAAAGTGAATGCTATTGGAAAACCTAATAAGACTGCAAATAAAAATACACCCATCATTAAAATTGCAACTTCAGGATTAGTCAAACTAAACAGCATTTTGATTATCTTCCTCTTGAGATGTTCTCATTAAAATTTTTTCTGTCTCCTCTGCTACAACCATTCTTGCAGGCCATTGACCAGATTGAATACATAATATTGACCTAAACACTTCACTAATTCCTTGGATTATCAATAAAATTCCTGCAGCAGGTATCATAGATTTCACCATATAAATTTGAATTTGAGCAGGGCTACTCCAACTAGTTTCTTTTATCTTCCATGCTTGAGCTGCATATTCATAACCATAAAAAGCTAAAGCTATAACTCCTGGAAAAAAGAAAATAAAATATAAAACTAAATCTATCCATGCTTGAGTCTTTTGACTAAACAGCCTGTAAATTACATCACCTCTTACATGTGCTTCTGTAGCTAAACAATATGCTCCTGACATCATTAATATTGCTCCATACATCTGCATACTAAAATCAAAGTTCCATAATGTTGGGGCATTAAATGCATACGCCATTACAACTTCGTAAACTGTGCCTCCCATTAAGATTACTATGCACCATGAAAAAGCTTTTCCCATTGAGGTGCTTAGAGTATCAGCAAATCTTATGAAGGATTTCATCATAAATTTAAGGGTATATTAAAACTAACTAAAAAAAAAGGGGGTTTTTAAACCCCCTTTTTTTAAATTTTTAAAAAAAGTTAATTAGATTTTAACTTTTCCTATAGGACCAAACTCATTTTCATAAGCTAATTTGTAGTTCGGTTGATTCATCAACAGATACTTCATTGTTCTCTTAGCATATGCTTTTTGAGAGTCGATAATTTTCTTAAAGAAAGGATCTTTCTTAGAAAATTCTCCAACTATTTTATCCCAACCTTTTAGTTGTTCAGCTAAAATAGCATCAGATGTTTGGTAAACATTAACCTTATGCTCGTTCATTAACTTAGCTAAGTCAGCAGAATATCTAACTAAAGCTTTAAAGTAGTTATCTGAGTTTGCAGCATAAGCAGCATTTTTCAAGATAGCTTGATGAGCAGGTGAAAGGCTATTGTATCTTTTTTTGTTCACCGGTATCTCAAACATTTCTTGAGACTGGTGGAAACTACCTAAGTGATAGTGTTTAGATACATCTTGCATTCCAAACTGTGAATCTGATGTTGGGTTGTTAAATTCAGCAGCATCAATCAAACCAGTTTTCATCGCTGGTTGAATTTCACCACCTGGTAATTGTCTTACGACCATTCCCATAGCAGTTAAAACGTTAGTCGCTAGACCTACAGTTCTATACTTCATTCCTTTAACATCAGATACTTTTGTTACGTTCTTTTTAAACCAACCAAATGGTTGAGCTGGCATAGGCATATGAAAGAAACCAATATAATCGTATCCAACTTTTGCAAGTGTTTCGTCATATAATTTTCTTCCTCCACCATACTCCATCCATCCCATTACTTCTTGAGATGACATCCCGTATGAAGGTCCAGTACCAAAAAGTGAAGCTGAAGGATTTTTACCATACCAATATGCTGTCACCCAGTGACCCATATCAAGGTTTCCATCACTTACTGCTGCTCCAATCTCTGAAGTTTTTACAACTGCGCCAACTGGTTGAAGGTCAATTGTAAGTGTACCTCCAGACATTTCTTTCACCATGTTACAGTAGTCGCCAGCCATTTCAAAAAAGATGTTAGCGCCTGAAGGCCAAGCTGCTTGCATCTTTAGTGTTACATGACCGTCTGCTCTTGCAATGTTTGGCATTGCAACTGTAGCTGCAGCAACAGCACCAGCTTTAGCAGCAGTTTTAAAGAACTTACGTCTTGAAGATGTTTTAATCTTCAATGATTTATTTTCTTTTGTCATTATTACTCCTATTAAAGTTAATTAACTCTAATAAGTTAAACACAGATTCTGATTAGAGTCTTTCTAAAAAAAAGCGACGATGTCGCATAATTTAGATAAATTTCAATTGTAAGTAGAATTAATTAACTTTATTGCTACAATTTCCTGTTTTGAAAAATTCATCAATATTATCAATTGCCAAGTTTGCCATTGCAATTCTAGTATCTTTAGTTGCGCTTCCTAAGTGAGGTAAAATAAAAGCCGTTTTTATTTTTAAGTAACCTTGGTTTAGATTTGGTTCGTTCTTATAAACATCTAAGCCGACAGCGTAAATTTTTCTTCTATTTAGAGCATCAATTAAAGCTTCATCTTCAATTATATCTCCTCTAGCAACGTTAGTTATAATTGCTCCTTTGGGAAAATATTCAACTGTCTCTTTATTAATCATATTTTCAGTTTCTTTGGTAGCTGGACAACAAATTGACAATACGTCTGAAACAGAAAAAAGACTTTTAATACTATCATGATAAATTGCTCCATCTTCCTTCTCACCTTTTAATTTAGATCTATTATGATAATGAATTACCATTCCTAAAGATTTAGCTATCTTAGCAATTTTTTGTCCTATTCTTCCCATACCTAAAATACCTAATCTTGTTCCTGTTAACTGTTTGCCAATTAAGTAATCAGCCGACCATTTCCAACCACCTTCTCGTGCAGCTTCTATTCCTTCAGCTACTCTTCTGCACGCACCTAATATCAACAAAATACCAATTTCTGCAGTTGCGTCTGACAAAACTTCAGGAGTATTTGTTACAGCGATACCTTTTTTTTTTGCAGCCTCTAAGTCGATATTTCCAAAACCAACTGCAAAGTTAGATATTATTTTTATAGTATCTGGTAGCTTATCAATTGTTTTTTTATCCATTTTGTCCGTAAGTGAAGTAAGAATACCATCACAACCCTTACTCATTTCAATAACTTTTGATTGAGAGTATAATTCATCATTACTATTAAATATTGGATCAAAAGTTTTTGAAGCTTTATCTTCACTATCTTTAATTAATTTTCTTGTTATTAAAATTTTTTTCATAATTGTTTCCTAAAAATTAATTCAGATCAAATATTTTTCCAGGGTTCATGATATTATTTTTATCAATACTTCTTTTAATCATTTTCATAACTGGAATATTGTCACCATGTTCCTCTAATAAGTATTCTTTTTTATGAAGACCTACTCCATGTTCTCCAGTTATTGTTCCATTTAATTTTAATGCTTTTTTAATTAACAAATCATTAAATTCTCTAATTTTTTTATACATTTCTTTTTTTTTTGGATCAAAAGGCAAAAGAACATGAAAATTTCCATCTCCTAAATGACCAACCATTGGAGCTCTAAGTCCAAATTTCTTTGCTTGTTCCTCAGCATAATTTACACATTCAGTTATATTTGAAATTGGCAGACACACATCTGTTGAATAGACTCTTCCATTGTTGATTAAAGCTTTTACTGAGTAATATACATCCCATCTTGCTCTCCAAAGCTTATTTCTTTCCTCTAGATCTTTTGCCCATTTAAATGAACTACCCTTGTTATCTTCTGATATTTCTTCAACAATTTTAATATTTTCATTATTTGAAATTTCAGATCCATGAAATTCAAAAAATAATGTTGGAACTTCCTGAATATCTTTTAATTTTGAATACCTAATGCTTATTCCCATTTGATCTTTATTAAGCATCTCAATTCTTGCTATAGGAATACCATACTGAATTACTTGTTGAGCAGTTTGGACTGCATTTTCTAAAGTTGGAAAATGACATACTGCAGCCATTATACTTTCTGGTATTGGAGATAATCTTAATTGAACTTCAGTTATTATTCCTAATGTTCCCTCTGAACCAATAAAAAGATTTGTTAAATTATATCCCGCAGAAGTTTTTTTAGTTCTACTACCAGTATTTATAATATCGCCATTGGGCAAAACTACAGTAAGACCACTTATGACTGTTTTCATTGTTCCATATTTAACAGCCATTGTTCCTGAGGCTGAGGTTGATGCCATGCCCCCGATAGCTGCATTAGCTCCAGGGTCAATTGGGAAAAAAACCCCATCTT
>CACKZI010000042.1 GCA_902604605.1 uncultured Pelagibacteraceae bacterium
TCTATGTCTTTCTATATCAATTCCTATTGGCTTATTTTTTAATTTTAATCTTGATGATAAAGAACCTAATATCTTACCTCTTCCACACCCGATATCTAAAATTTTAGAATTTCTATTTAATTTGGCTTGTTTTAATAAAAAATTATTAAACGACTGAATATATCTTTTTGAAGAAAGCCAGGTTTTATTGTCCCAATTTCTTAATGACACGCAATACCAAATTTTTTAAGTCTCCAATAATTGTACGGCCAAGGAGTTAAAAATCCAACTAAAAGCATAATTGGAATTACCCACCAAGTTAAAATAGCTCCACCAGTTAAAAGATAATCTGTTAAGTTCATTGTAACTTCCATACTTATCATTGATATAAAACTCATTCCAATTGCAGTCTTGAAAGCTTTTTGAAAATCTAATTCTTGTTTCATTAAAACAATTGTTTCTAAAATAATACTAGTAATAAGACCATTGATAATGGCTAGTATCATAATTCCTATAACTGGGAATGGAATTTTTGTTAGTTGAAAAAATAAAATTGTACCTAAATCACCAATGGCACAGCCTAATAAACACCAGCCAGTGTTTTTTGCACTCCTTTTCCAAGTATTTTTGCATGACCAATTAAAATTGGTTGCAGCGTTGTTTTCCATTTGATTATTTTATATTAACTTTAGCTATCATTCCAACTTGATAATGCCCAGGAACATTGCAAGCTACTTCAATGTTAACTGCGTTATCAAATTTCCAGATGATAAATCCTTTTTGTTTTGGTTCTAACAAAACGCTATTGCTGTGTGAATGACCCATAGACTTATCCATTTTTGCCATTTTTTTCATCTTATCTTTATCAATTGAATCTGCAAAAAGAATTTCATTTTCTACCATTTTTTCCATTTCAGGTTGGTGCTTCATATGCATCATTTTGTTTGCTATATTAAACTCATGTACAAGTTCTCCTGCATTTTCTACTTCAAATTTTATAGTCTCTCCTACATTTATTTGAAATGAACTAGGTTCATAATAATTATCATACATAATAACTTTTATTACACGAGATATTTCACTCTCTTTTCCTAAAGAACCAATTTTCATATTCTTATCTGCATAAGCAAATGAATTAAAAAATAGTAGAACTAATAAAGTTTTAATAATCTTCATGATGTAAAAATTATTATTAAATTGGGTTTTAACAATGGGTCAATTTGTGCTTATATGTTATTATAAAGATATGATTTTTAAGCAATTATTCGATACAAAATCCTCTACATATACTTATTTAATCTCCTCTGGTAATGGAAGAGAGGCTTTGATAATTGATCCAGTTTTGGAAAACGTTAATGAATATATAAATATTCTTAAAGAATTAGATTTAAAATTAGTAAAAGTAATTGATACTCATATTCATGCCGACCATGTAACTGGAGCCTCTAAACTTAAAGATATTACAAAATGTACAACAATAATGGGTGATCATACCCCAGCAGAGTCAGTAGAAATAAAAGTTAAAGATGATGAGTATATTAACTTAGATAATCTTAAAATTAGAGCAATGTATACTCCTGGGCATACTTCTGATAGTTATAGTTTTTTAATGAATAATTACCTCTTTTCTGGAGACACTTTATTAATTAATGGGACAGGTAGAACTGATTTTCAAAATGGTAACTCTAAAGATGCTTACAATTCAATATTTAATAAGCTTTTAAAACTACCGGATGAAACTCTTTTGTATCCAGCTCATGATTACAAAGGTGAGAAAGTAAGCACAATTGGTAAAGAAAAAAAACAAAACCCAAGACTTCAAGTAAATAGTGTTGATGAATATATTATGATTATGAATAATTTAGAATTAAAGAAACCAGCTGAACTTGAGTCTAATGTCTCTAGAAATATAAATTTAGGTGGTTAATTTAAATTGAAGATTGAATAGCTTTATAAATTAAATCTTTACTTGTTTCACCTACACTTCTGTAAATTTCTTTATTATCTTTAAAAATTAAAAGTGTTGTTTGATACTGGACATTTAAAAAATTAGCTATTTCTTTATTTCTTACATCAAATTTAAAATACTCAATATTATCAAAATCATTTTTAGCTTTATCCAAAACTTTCATTTGACTTGC
Organism: uncultured Pelagibacteraceae bacterium; assembly: GCA_902604605.1. GTDB lineage: Bacteria > Pseudomonadota > Alphaproteobacteria > Pelagibacterales > Pelagibacteraceae > Pelagibacter. The sequence goes on from CACKZI010000042.1 coordinate 2,121, forward strand.
ACAAGATGTGCAATATTTAACCCAAGAACTGACTATTACAATCTTTCCATCAGACTGCGCTTTATTAAACAATTCTTTATTAAAAGTTGTTTCTTTGGCTATTGTATTTGAGTTGAACGCAAAAATACAAAAAATAAAAATTAAAATCTTTTTCATTTTTAATTTATACAATAAAAATTATAAACCAGTAAGAGGCTAACCCTGAAAAAATTGTCGCAATAATATTTCTTGTGAAAATTCCAACTGCCATTGCAATAATTGCAGCTAAAATTTTGGGATTGTTTTCAATTTCAATCGATCCAGCATTATCTAAAAAAATTGCTGGAAATATAATTGCTGGAAAAATTGCTGACGGTACGTAAGATAAAACTTCTCTAATTCTATCATTAAACATTTCTTTTTTCAGAAGAGCTATCATTGAAAACCTTGTTAAAAAGGTAATCAATCCACAATAAATTATCAAAGCTAAATTACTCATTATTTTTTTTTGTAAATTTTGTTAAAATAAATGCAATTAATAAACTAATTGCAGCTGCAACAATCACATATGCTTTAAAAGGAATTATTTGATAACCCAATGTTGCGATTGAACCAGAAACTATAATTACAATTACATTAATTAATTTTCTAAAATCATTTACCAATAAAGCTAAAAATGTTAGTGGAATAGCAAAAGTTAAACCCAATTTTTCAGGAATAATTGAACCAAGATAAATACCTATTATTGTTGTAATTTGCCAAATTGTCCAACAATTTAACCCACCTCCAATTAAATGAAAGTATTTATCTTTATCTTCTCTATTTTTTTTAAAATGATCATTAGAAACTGCAAATGCTTGGTCAACTAATAAATATGAAACAATTATTTTCCAAGTTAAATTTAGATCTGAAAGATGTTCCGATAAAACAGTTCCATATAATAGGTGTCTTGAATTAACAGCTCCTACAGAACTTAAAATTACTAAAGAAGAAGCGCCTGCAGAAAATAATTGTAGAAAAATTATTTGAGATGCTCCACCAAAAATAATAATCGACATAGCAATTGTCATTAATGGTGTTAAACCTAAATCAATCGCTAATACTCCAAAAATTATTCCAAATGGAATAACTGGTATCATTAATGGACTGGTATCTTTTATACCTTTGAAAAAATTTTTTGATTTATTGCTCATTCGTACAAGCTTTTATTAGAAGCAAACTATATGATCAATATGAATTGGTCTTTTTATTCCAAATTTTTCATCCACCTCGTGTTGATGAATATGGTGCGAATGTACAAATACTGGTATTAAGGTGTTACTAGGAGTTTTGAGAGTATAAATAAAGTTGGTTCCTCTAAATTTTCTATCTACCACCTCTAATTTTAAATTACTTTTATCGTCATGCTCTAAATCTTCAGGCTGAAGAAGTAATTGTACATTTGATCCTTCTTCGTAATGTTTAATAAAATTTCCTTCAATAGTTCCTAAATCCCAACTTTCTAAAGTATTTTTGCCTGTTACTTTTGCTGGAATTAATATTCCTCTGTTTAAAAAATTAACTACCTCAACAGAATTGGGGAAATGATAAACTTTATAAGGATCATCGAATTGTTTTAGTTCCTGATTAATAATTATCCCACATTTTGAACCTAAATAAAAAGCTTCATATGAGTCATGAGTAACTATTATTGTAGTAATCTTTAATTTATTTAATATTTTTTTTAATCTTACTTGTATTTCTTCCTTAAAACTTTGATCAACGTTAGATAAAGGCTCGTCCAATAAAAGAAGGTCAGGTTGAGTTATTAATGATCTCGCTAGTGAAGCTCTTTGAGCCTCTCCAGCACTAATTTGATGAGGATACTTATTTAATATGTGAAAGATATCTAATAAATCAACTATTTCTTTTAAACCAATCTTTTTATCTTTTTT
>CACKZI010000043.1 GCA_902604605.1 uncultured Pelagibacteraceae bacterium
TGAAAATAGGGCAAATGCCGCAGTCATGATTATTAACGGAAATAACATTGAAATATGAATTGATGATTGAGAAAATATATTAATTGAAGCTGGCTGATGAAGCGTATTCCACCAATCAACGGAATACTTAACTATTGGAACATTAATGACTCCTAAAATTGTAATAATAGAAGTAATTTTATAAACATAATCCTTATTGTCATAAATTCTCCAAGCTAATAAATAAATCAAATAAAAAAGAGCTAATATTAACATTGAAGTAATCCTTGCATCCCAAGCCCACCACGTACCCCAGGTTGGCTTTCCCCAAATTGAGCCTGTAACTAATGCAATTATATTAAAAACAAAACCTGAAGGTGCGAGACTTTTTGAAATGAGGAAAAAATTTTTGATTTTGAAAATATATCCAATTACAGAAAGAAATGTTACAGATGAAAAAATTCCTAATGATATCCATGCAGAAGGAACGTGCACATACATTATTCTAACTGCTTCACTCTGAATATAATCCTCTGGAGATAAAATTAATGCTTCCACTAATCCAATTGAAATAACTATAATAAATAACATCAAGACATATTTAGGAGCTTTGGAAGTTATTGAAAATATTTTATTTGGCTCAAAAATTTTAAACATAATTTAATTATTTTTTAATGATTTTTAATATGAAATAAATTTCTGATCAAGAATGTAGAGGGAGATAATAACGAAGGGTAAATTAAACACTCTTGATCAGATTAATATAATATAGATTACTCCTGTGTCTAAGATTTGAACTAAATGTGTTAAAAAAGTGAATTTTTAGTTTGATTGTTTAAAATAACTCGATCCTTTTTTTCCAGAAAAAATTTCTTCAATTAATGGGTGTTTTATTGGCTCGTCTGAGTCATCAACTAACAAATTTTGTTCCGATACATATGCTTCATAAGTAATTTCATCATTTTCCGCCAAAAGATGATAAAATGGTTGATCTTTCCTTGGTCTTACATTTTTCGGTATAGATTGATACCATTCTTCAGAATTATTGAATTCAAAATCAACATCATAAATTACACCTCTAAATTCAAAGTGTTTATGTTTTACAATGTCACCTATTGAAAATTTAGCTTTTTGAATTGGCATTGGATTTAGTATGGGTATTTAAAAATAAAAATCAATAAGAAAAATTAATAATTTTTGTATAAATATTATTTGTGTTAATATCTTTTTAGTGAACAAATCTTTTTTAAAGTTTCTTACCGATTTTGGGCCCTTAGTAATTTTTTTTTACTACTACTACGATAGTGGAAAAGATTTGAAGATAGCAATTCCTCCATTCATAATTGCGACAATAATAGCATTAGCTGTTGTTTGGTTTTTAGAAAAAAGAATACCAAAAGTTCCTTTAATAAGTGGTATATTAATCGTTTTTTTTGGAGGATTAACAATTTATTTTGATAATCCAGTTTTTATTTACATAAAACCAACAATTATAAATATTCTATTTGGCCTAAGTTTAATATTTGGAAAATATTTCACTAATGAGCCAGTGCTTAAAAAACTTATGGGAAAATCAGTTTCACTTACTGATGAAGGCTGGAAAATATTAAATAAAAGATGGGTATATTTTTTCTTTGGGATCGCAATATTGAATGAACTAGTTTGGAGAACACAATCAGAGGAGTTTTGGGTAAATTTTAAAGTATGGGGCTTACTTCCTATAACTTTTATTTTTACAGCTTTTCAAATAGGATTAATTAACAAATATAAAACAAATGAATAATAACTTACGGTTGGTAGTAAATAATGTTAACGAGAAAAGGTTAGAAGATAAACATTTTTTTGAAAAAGATGAATTAAAAATTATATTAGATTTATATGCTAAAATGGTTTCTGAAGGTTCTTGGAAAGATTATGGACTAAGTATATCAAGCAAGCAAGTAGGCTTTAGTGTTTTCAAAAATGCAGCTGAAAATGCACTTTATAAAATATGTAAAAATTTTAAACCAAAAAATAAAAATCTTAAATATTTAATAACAGATACCAACGGAAAAATATTAAAAAACTCTTTTGATCTTAGTGTACTTTTGAAAAATACTAATTGGAAAAAACTTCAAAAATAAAATTATCTTCTTTGTCCGAAAAGTCTAAGAAGCATAATAAATAAATTAATGAAATCTAAATAAAGAGTTAAAGCTCCCATCACTGCTTTTTTACCAATGATTTCTCCTGTATCACTAGCTGCATACATATTTTTTATTTTTTGAGTATCATAAGCAGTGAGACCTACAAAAATTAAAACTCCTAAAATCGAAATAACAAAATACATCATAGAAGATTTCATAAAAATATTAACTAATGATGCAATAATAATTCCAATTAAACCCATCATTAAAAAAGATCCTAATTTAGTTAAATCTCTTTTAGTTGTATAGCCATAGATGCTCATTGCTCCAAAAGTAGCTGAACAAATAAAGAAAACTCTAGTTACACTCATTCCAGTATAAATTAATAAAATTGAAGATAGCGATAAACCCATTAATGCAGCAAAAACCCAAAAAGTTGTCTGAGCTTTTGATGCGCTCATTTTATTAATCCCAAAGCTCATATAAAAAACAATCCCCAATGGAGCCAACATTACAATCCACTTAAGTCCAGACATATAAATAGCATTTCCCATTTGAGTAAGACCGATAATCGATCCAGCATCATTTGTTACTACTGACATCTTAAAAGTTAAAAGAGCAACTATACCAGTTAATAATATTCCTGTTGCCATGTAGTTGTATACTTTTAGCATGTAGGCTCTTAAACCTTCATCCATTACTACCGTTGACTGTTGAGCTGCCGCAGCTCTTCCTAAAATACCTTTTTTATCAAATTCCATAATGCAATATATATAATATTCTTTTACTAATTATTCAAGATACCTTAAAAGATTAATAAAAAATTAACACTACAAAACCTCAATGAACTACAAAAAATTAGGAAATACAGAACTGGATGTAAGTACAATTTGTCTCGGAACAATGACATGGGGTGAGCAAAACACACAAGATGAAGGGTTCGAACAAATGGATTATGCTTTGGATCATGGAGTAAACTTTTGGGATACTGCTGAAATTTATTCTATTCCTCCAAGAGAAGAAACTTTTGGGAGCACAGAAGAAATTATAGGTAATTGGTTCGAAAAAACTAAAAAAAGAGATAAAGTAATTCTTGCTTCAAAAGTTTGTGGACCAATGAGAGAGTATGTAAGAGGTGGTGGTAATCAATTTGGAAAAAAAAATATTACTGAAGCTTTAGAAGGAAGTTTAAGAAGATTAAAGACTGATTATATTGATTTATATCAATTACACTGGCCAGAGAGAAACACAAATTTTTTTGGTAAATTAGGTTATGAGCATTCAGATGATGGTGAATGGACTAAATTTGAAGTTATTTTAGAAAGTCTTAAAAAATTTATAGATCAAGGAAAAATTAGACACGTCGGTTTATCTAATGAAACTCCTTGGGGGTTATCACAATTTTTAGAAATATCCAAAAATAAAAATCTTCCAAGAATGCTTTCAGTTCAAAATCCATATAATTTATTAAATAGAGCTTATGAAGTGGGTCTTGCGGAAATGTCTGTTAGAGAACAAACGGGATTGTTAGCTTACTCCCCTCTTGCTTGCGGTTATCTTTCTGGCAAGTATAGAAATAATCAATTACCAAAAGGATCTAGAATTGCACTCCATAAAGATTTTTGGACTAGATATAATAAACCTAATGCAGGAAAGGCAATCGAAGCTTATTATGAAGTAGCTAAAAAATATAAATTGGACTTGGCACAAATGTCATTAAAATTTTTGGAAATTCAACCTTTTGTAACCTCTGTTATAATTGGTGCAACCACAATGGAGCAGTTGAAAACTGATATAGAAAGTGTAAATATAAATTTAACAGAAGAAATTATAAATGAAATTAACGAAGTGCAAAAAATTTATCCTAATCCATGCC
>CACKZI010000044.1 GCA_902604605.1 uncultured Pelagibacteraceae bacterium
GCTCAGACACCTTTATGTGCTGAACAACTTTACGAGTCGGCAAAAAAAACTTTACCTAAAGATGTTTTTAACTATCTTCATTTAAATCATGAAGATAGTTTAAAAGTTGTATCAGATAAAAGAATTAACTTTGTTTCATTTACTGGTTCAGTTAAAGCAGGGTATGATGTTCAAAAAGCAACTCATACTAAATTCATTGATATGGCTCTGGAACTTGGTGGTAAAGACCCAGCATATGCAAGGCATGATTGTGATTTAGATAAAACAGTTGAAAATTTAGTTGATGGATCCTTTTTTAACTCTGGTCAATCTTGCTGTGGAATTGAAAGAATTTATGTTGATGAAAAAATTTATAATAACTTCATAGAATTGTTCATTTCAAAAACTTATAATTATAATCTTGGGAATCCATTGCAAAAAGAAACTAATCTTGGTCCTGTAGTAAAATTATCTGCTGCTGATTTTATTATTCAACAAATGAATAATGCTATCGATAAAGGAGCTAAAAAAATGATTGATGAAAATAAATTTAATTTTCCTAAAGAACATAAAAATTATTTAGTACCGCAAGTTCTAACTAACGTTAATCATGATATGAATTTTATGACAGAAGAAACTTTTGGACCTTGTGTTGGAATTATGAAGGTTAAAGATGAAAATGAGGCTATAAAATTAATGAATGATAGCCCTTATGGTTTAACAGCTTCTATTTGGACTAAGGATTTAGAAATTGCTGAAAAAATTGGTAATCAAGTTCAAACTGGAACATTTTATATGAATAGATGTGATTATTTGGATCCAGCTTTATCTTGGACGGGTGTAAAAGAAACTGGAAAAGGTTGTTCATTATCAGAAATAGCATATGAAAAACTTACATCTCCAAAAAGTTTTCATTTAAGAAAAGAGCAATAAAATGAAACTAAGTTTTAAAGGAAAATCTGCCGTCATAACTGGAGCAAGTGGTGGAATGGGTTTGAAAATTTCAAATGAATTATCAAAAAATAATATTTCGGTTTTGATGTTAGATATTCAAAGTCCCAATAAAGAATTTTTAAAAAAAAATAAAAACTGTGTATTTAAAAAAGTTAATGTAACGAACTTTAATAAAATGAAAAATCATATAGATACATTCTTTAAAAAACATAAAAGTATTGATTATTTAGTAAATACTACTGGGGTTCTCTGGTTTAACAAAGATGTCTCAGCTGTAGATATAAATTCAAATATTTGGGATAAAGTTTTTGAGATAAACTTAAAAAGCATGATGTATCTGTCAAAAATCATAATTCCTAAAATGAAAATAAATAAATTTGGTTCTATGGTTCATATATCTTCTGTAGATGCATTGTCTGGAGATGATAAACCGCAAGATGCTTATGGAGCATCTAAAGCTGCTATGATTAGACTTTCAAAATCACTTGCAATTCAATTTGCATCTAACAATATAAGATCAAATATTATTTTACCTGGTCCTATAGAAACTGGTATGCAAATTAGATGGAAAAAAAATCCCAAAGCAAAAAAAAACTTGGAAAAATTTATCCCATTACGTAGAGTTGGGAAACCTGAAGATATATCAAATACGTCTATGTTTTTATTAAGTGATCAAGCTAGTTATATTACTGGAACTGAATTAATTGTTGACGGTGGTATTACTTCAAAACCTTAGAATTTAATTAGGCGCCTTTTTAAAGGCGCCTAAAAAATAATTATTATCTGTAAGGATATCCTGCTTTATCCATTGTTTTTGCATACAATTTAAATGCATCAACAACTTTTTTAGCTCTTGGGCTAATTTTAGATGTCTCATCCCAGAATTTTTCAGAGTCTTTTACAACTGTACTCCACTCATTGGCTGGTAGACTTGTTAGCTCCATCTTCTTACCATTAACACGAAGATCAGCCTCTCCACCCCAATACCATACTTGTCTGTAGTAGTGAGAGTCGTTAATTGACATTCTGTAAAGAGCCTGAAGTTTTGGACTTAGTTTATCCCAACTTTTTTGGTTAGCAAAATAAGATCCAAACCATGCTCCTGTTACTGAATTAGTAAGTGCATATTTACAAATATCAGCCCAACCCACTTCATAAGCTTCTGTAAATCCACACCAACAAACACCATCTAGTTCACCTGTTTGCATTGCAACTTCAACATCATCCCATGGTACTATTACAGGAATAAGACCATACTTGGCTAAAAATTTACCAGCTGTTGGTACACCAAATACTCTCAAACCTTTCATGTCAGCCAAAGAAGTTATTTTTTTCTTAACTGTAAACAAATGACATGGATCCCAAGCACTTGTACTTAACCATTTAACTCCTTTTACTTCACTGTAAGCTTCATCCCAAATTTCATTTAAGCCATAATACTTAAATAAAGCTGGTACATCTAAGCTGTATCTTGTTGCAAATGGAAAGTATCCACCGAACACCTGTATATCTACAGGAGAGCCCATAGTAGCATCATCACTTTGCACTGCATCTATAGTTCCTGCTTGCATTGCTCTGAATAATTCATCAGTAGGTACAAGTTGATCTGCATAGTAAAGTTCAATTTCCATTTCACCATAAGCAGCTTTGTTAAAGGCTTCTATTTGTGGCTTAATAACATGTGCACCAAGCGGAGCTCCAGAGTAAGTCTGTAATCTCCATTTGATTGGATTTGATGCAGCGTAAACATAAGGAGCTTTAATAGCAGTTGCTCCTGCTGCACCTAACGTTAGTAAACCCGCTTTTTTGATAAACGAACGTCTTTTATTCGTTATTATTTTTTTATCTTTTTTCACTTGGTCTCCTCTCGTTTAGTAAAATATGTAAAAATATTATTATAAATTAAAATTTAATGAAACTTAATTATTTAAATTATTTTAATGATTATTAGACTTTAAAATTTTTAATTTAAACTTGAAGTTGAATTATCTAGATAAATATTTTTCTGGCAGATAAGTTGCTATCTCTGGGAAAGCCATAACTATTGCTAAACCTAAAACCATAATAAGCACAAAAGGAATTATAGATCGATAAATATCTTGTAATGTAATTTCTTTTGGTGCCATTGCTCTCATTAAAAATAAATTATAGCCAAAAGGAGGGGTCATGTAAGCAATTTGACATGTTATTGT
>CACKZI010000045.1 GCA_902604605.1 uncultured Pelagibacteraceae bacterium
TTACTGCTAATATTTCTAATAATCATAAAAAATATGCGATTACTTGGTTTTCATTAGCGATTTCAATTCTTTTACTATATTTATATTTTAGGAAAAAGAATTATTAAATGAATTACGTAAGCACTAGAAATAGCTCGAACAGCTTCAAATTTGAAGATGTTTTTATTAAAGGATTAGCAGATGATGGAGGATTATTTGTTCCAAAATCACTCCACAAATATAACCAAAAAGATTTATTAAAATTTAAAAATCTTGAATACAAAGAATTAGCTAAAAAAATTATCTATCCTTTTATTGGTGATTTTATGAGTGAAAATGATTTGAGTAAAATTATCGATAAATCCTATTCAGTTTTTAGAAAAAAAAATGTAGTTGATCTAGTTAAAATTGGCGATCGATCAGTTCTTGAATTATTCCATGGACCAACTTTAGCTTTTAAAGATATTGCTATGCAGCTTTTAGGTAATTTTTATGAATATTATTTAAATAATAAAAATGAAAAAATAAATATAGTTGTTGCTACCTCAGGAGATACAGGGGCAGCGGCTATTGATGCAATTAAAGGTAAAGAGAATATTAATATTTTTGTTCTTCACCCTAATAAACGTATTTCTCCTGTTCAAAGAAAGTTAATGACAACTGGAGAAGAAAAAAACGTTTTCAATATTGCTGTAGATGGAAGTTTTGATGATTGTCAGAATTTAGTTAAGGCAATGTTTACAGACAAAACCTTTGCAAATGAAATTAAAATGTCTGGTGTTAATTCAATTAACTGGGCTAGGATTATTGCTCAAAGTGTTTATTATTTTTATAGTTATTTTTTAATTGAAGATAATAGTGAACCGATTAATTTTTCGGTTCCGACAGGAAACTTTGGTGATGTATATGCTGGTTATCTTGCAAAAAAAATTGGTCTTCCAATCAATAAGTTTGTTGTAGCAACTAATCAAAATGATATTTTGTATAGAGCAATTACGAACGGAGAATACAATGTTCAGAATGTTTTAGAGACAATCTCACCAAGTATGGATATTCAAATTGCCAGTAATTTTGAAAGACTTATTTTTGATTTAAGTGATTTTAGTGATAAAAAAACGACTGATGTGATGAAAGGTATTAAAGAAAAAGGAAAATATGAAATTCAAAAAGAAAGCTTAGATAAAATTAATGTTGACTTTTTATCGTCACGTATGGATGAAAGTGAAGTTTTAAATACTATTAAAACTGTTTATGAAAAATTTAATAAGGTTTTAGATCCTCATAGCGCAATCGGATATGGAGCTTTTGATAAAGTCAATCTAAAAGGAAATAATATTGTATTAGCAACAGCTCATCCCTGTAAATTCCCTGGTGCAATTGAGAAAGCAATCAATTTAAAAACTGAATTACCAAGTGAACTAGCATTTATCTTAAATGAAAAAGAAAATTATGATATAATCGATAATAACCTTAATAAAATCAAACAACATATAAAGGAAAGAATTAAATGAAGTTAAAAGAACAAGATAATGTTCCTAATTCTGAAATTTTTGTTTTAGAAAATGGTGAACCAACTTTAAAAAAAATGAAAGAATTATTGATAAGTAAAAAAGTTGTAATTTTTGGCTTACCTGGAGCATATACATCGGTTTGTTCTGCTAAACATTTGCCGGGTTATGTAAATATGCATCAACAATATAAAGATAAAGGAATTGATCTAATCATGTGTGTGTCGGTAAATGATCCATTTGTAATGAATGCTTGGGGTAAAGAAAATAATGTTGGTGGTAAGGTTATAATGATAGGTGACCCATTTTTAAACTTTACTAAAGCTATCGGTGCCGAAGTAGATAAAAGTGGAAGAGGGCTAGGTATTAGATCTAACAGATATACGATGCTAGTTGACAATATGAAAGTTACAAAATTACAAGAAGAGAAAGATACTGGCTCTTGTGAAATATCTGCAGCAGAAAATTTTTTGAAGTTAATCTAAATTGGCAGCTTTTTTTGCCAATAAATCAACTTCCTCATTCAATGGATTGCCCGCATGGGCTTTAACCCAAATCCATTTAATCTTAAATGATTGATTAAGATTATATAGTTGAAGCCATAAATCTTTGTTTTTTACATCTTCTTTTTTTGAAGTTTTCCAATTATTTTTTATCCAGGTATTGATCCATTCGGTTATTCCAAGTTTTACATATTGAGAATCTGTATAAATTTCTATTTCTTCTTTTGGGTCTATATCTTTTAAAGCATTGATAGGAGCCATTAATTCCATTCTATTGTTTGTAGTATTTTTTTCACTACCATTAATTTTTTTAGTATTTCCATTATCATTTATGATTGCTGCCCAACCACCATTACCTGGGTTTTCTAAACAAGAGCCATCAGTATAAATCTTGATCATTATTTTAAATAATCGCTATAAGTTTTTAAGTTATTGTGTATTACTAATTTTTGATAATATTCTCTAGGATCTTTGATTTTAATAAACGCTGTTTTGGGTGTATTTGTATAGTCGTAAAGTCTAGTTAAAAAATATCTCATTGCTGCGCCACGACACAATATATTTAATGATTTTTTCTCTTTCATCGAAATTTTCTTAATACTTTCATAACCTTGAATTAAATTTTTTACTTTCTTTTTATTAATTAAAAATTTCGAATTTCTCTTTTCAAAACATAGTGCATTAACACAAATGGCAATTTCATACATAAAGTAGTCATTGGCAGCAAAATAAAAATCAATAATTCCTGATAATTTGTTATTTTTAAAAAAAATATTATCTATAAACAAATCTCCGTGAATTATTCCATTAGGTA
>CACKZI010000046.1 GCA_902604605.1 uncultured Pelagibacteraceae bacterium
AAAAAAGCTTTTTATTTAAAAAAACTTTAATATTTCGAGCAATTAATTCAATAGTTATTCAATGTAAAGAAAATAATGACCTATTGAATTGTGGAAAAAAATGACCATATTGAAACTATGAAAAATGAAGGAACACTGCAAAATTTGAGCGATTTTGAGAATAAATCTCTTGTAATAGTCGATGATGACAATCCCTTTAGAGAAAGATTAGCAAGGGCTATGGAAAAAAAGGGATTTGATGTATTTCAAGCAGAGGGTGTACAAAAAGGGATCGAATCAGTAAAATCTAAAAAACCAGGTTTTGCCGTAGTTGATTTAAGGTTAGGAGATGGAAATGGTTTAGAGGTAGTTAAGGAAATTCAATCTTCAAATCCATCAAGCAGAATTATAATGTTAACAGGTTATGGAAATATTCCCACTGCTGTAGCAGCAATTAAAGAGGGAGCAATAGATTATTTGGCAAAACCAGCAGATGCTGATGATGTTGAAAAGGCATTACTAGCCGACCCTTCAAAGAAGGCAGCTCCACCAGAAAATCCAATGTCAGCTGATAGAGTTAAATGGGAACATATTCACAGAGTATTTGAGTTATGTAATAGAAATGTTTCAGAAACGGCCAGAAGACTTAAAATGCATAGAAGAACTTTGCAAAGAATTCTTTCTAAAAGATCTCCTAAATAAACTTTCTAAATATTAAAATTTTCTTAGTTAGAATTGTCAACAATGCTATTTTAAAAATTTCAGCTAATAGAAAAGGCGCAACTCCTAATTCAAAAATAGGTTTATTCCATCCTATAAGAGTTCCTAACCACAAAACACCTAAGATATAGATAGATGAAACAGATAGAATTAGTTTCGTTATAATCATTAAATGGTTATCAGAAGCTTTAATAAATGACGAAAAAAAACATGCAGAAAGAAAGCCAATCAAATATCCCATTGTGGGGCCCATAAAATAAGCAAGTCCAACACCTCTTTCTGGAGAATTAGAGAAAACAGGCAAACCCAAAATTCCCTCAATCAAATATAAACCCACGGTAGCAAGAGCAATTTTATATCCAAAACCTATTCCAAGGAACAAAACAATAAATGTCTGCATAGTCATTGGTACTGGATAAAATGGTATTTTTATTTTTGCAGAAATAGCCAATAGCACTGAGCCTAGAAAAATTACAAGCAATGATTTAATAATCTGAGTTTGAGAATTTTGCTTTATAAGTTCCATAAAAGATAATACTCTTATTCTAATCGATAATCTATAATAATTACAATGGCAAAAATTCAAAAATCAGATCATTTTTATCTTATTGATGGATCTGGTTATATATTCAGAGCTTATTATGCATTACCACCTTTGACACGTAAAAGTGATGGATTACCAACAGGTGCAGTAAGTGGTTTTTGTAGTATGCTTTTTAAGCTTTTAGAAGATTCCAAGTCAAATCAAAATCTTCAGAAACCAACTCATTTTGCAGTTATTTTTGACTCTGCAAGAAAAACATTTCGAAATGAAATTTATAGCGATTATAAGGCGAATAGATCTGAGGCACCTGATGATTTAGCTCCACAATTTGAGTATATTAGAAAATCTGTTTTAGCATTCAATTTACCATCTGTAGAATTAATCAATTATGAGGCAGATGACTTAATTGCTACATACGTTAATAAAATTCTCAATCAAGGTGCTAAAGTAACAATAGTTTCATCTGATAAGGATTTAATGCAACTATATAAAAAAGATGTGAGAATTTTTGATCCAATGAAAAATAAATTTATAAATGAAGAGGATGTTAAAAAAAAATTTGGAGTAGATTCAAGCAAAGTAATCGATGTTCAGGCTCTTGCAGGAGACAGCAGCGACAACGTACCTGGTGTTCCTGGTATTGGTGTAAAAACTGCAGCGGAGCTTATAAATAAATATGGTAATTTGGAAATACTTTTAAAGTCTGCACAAGAAATTAAACAAAATAAAAGACGAGAGTCTCTCTTAGAAAATAAAGATAAAGCTATAATAAGTAAAAGATTGGTAACTTTAAAGCATGATGCACCAGTAGATAGAGAACTAGAAGAATTTCAATTAAAAGAAATTGATAAAGATAAACTGTATAAATTTTTAAGAGAAATGGAGTTTAATAGACTATTAAGCTCTGCTATCTCAGCCTATGGCGAACCCAACTTAAGCAGTATAAAGAATGAGAGTAATGTCGAGAAAGAACAAAAAGAAATAGATAAAAGTAAATATTATTTAATCAAAGACTCCAAAGAAATAGATGGCTGGATAAATGAGGCCGAAGAGTTAGGTGAAGTTGCTGTAGATACTGAAACAAGCTCACTTGATCCTCATCAAGCAGATTTAATTGGTATATCTTTAAGTACTAAAATAGGTAAAGCTTGTTATATACCAATAGGCCATAAATCAAAAAGTTGCATAAAAAAAGAAATAGTTTTAAAAAAATTAAAACCTTTACTCGAGGATCCAAGTATTAAAAAAATTGGTCAAAATATCAAATTTGACTATATCATTTTTTTTAAAAATGGAGTCAATATTTCATCAATGGAAGATACAATGCTTATGTCCTATGTGTTAGATGCAGGGAAAAATAGACACAACATGGATACACTGTCTGAGATTCATTTAAACCATAAAACAATTTCTTTTAAGGATTTAGTTGGATCTGGGAAAAAAGAAATA
>CACKZI010000047.1 GCA_902604605.1 uncultured Pelagibacteraceae bacterium
AACAATTCGAATACGCTAAGCAAAGAATTCACAAGTGTGGTTTAAATGAAAAAGTTAATATTGAAATTAAAGATTACAGAGATTTAAAAAATAAATACAATTCAATAGCATCAATCGAAATGATTGAAGCTGTTGGTCTAAATTATTTAGAAAGTTATTTCAAAACCATAAAAAATAATTTATCAAATAATGGTAAAGCTGCTATCCAAGCAATAACCATCGATGATGCTTTATTTGATAGATATAAAAACAAAGAGGATTTTATTCAAAAATATATTTTCCCTGGTGGGTTTCTTCCAAATAAAAACAGTATAAATAAGTACGTTTCAGATAATGGATTAACTATAAAATCTTATGAGTCTTATGCCGATCATTATTCAAATACATTATCAATATGGAGAGATGAATTTAACAAAAAATGGGATCAAATTAAAAATCAAGGTTTTGATTTAACTTTTAAAAGAATGTGGGAATTCTATCTCTGTTATTGTGAGGCTGGATTCAAGTCAAAAAATATCGACTTAATTCAATTTTCAATTCAAAACAAATAAGGAAAAACTATGCGCGACATAAAATTATTTAGATCAATTTTATTGATAATCTCTTTGATTTTAATTACAAGTTGTTCAAAAAATAGCACTATGAAACCTGAAGACTTTAAAAATAAAGAACCAAGATTGATAATTGAAGAATATTTATCTGGAAATGTGAAAGCTTGGGGCGTTCTTCAAAATAGATCTGGTAAAGTTACAAGACAATTTTCTGCTGATTTAAATGGAAAATGGGATGGAAAACAATTGATATTAGATGAAAAATTTAATTGGGATGATGGTGAGATTCAAACTAGACAATGGCAAATAAATAAGATTGATGAAAATAATTATGAAGGTACTGCAGGGGATGTTGTGGGAAAAGCAAAAGGTTATTCATATGGACCAGCATTTAAGTTTGAATATGTTCTTTTAGTTCCTGTTAAAGGTAAAGAAATGAAAATTACTTTTGATGACTGGATATTCAAGCAAGATGATCGTGTTGCAATAAATAGAGCTACTATGACCAAATTTGGTATTAAAGTTGCTGAGCTAACAGTAGTATTTGTTAAAGATTAATTATTTTTTTTGATATTTAGTCATTTTACCAATTAAACCAAAATAAAGTTTACTTGGTAAAAAACTGAATATTTTTAGTATAAAAGTAAGAGATTTTGGAAAATGAATCTCAAAAACATTTTTATTTATTAATCCATCGTAAATTTTTTCAGCTGCATAATCTGTAGTTTTTAGAAAAGGCATTTTAAAATCGTTTTTATCTGTCATTGGCGTTTTTATAAACCCAGGCGATACTAAACAAACTCGAACATTAAACCTTTTAAAATCAAAATATAAACTTTCCGCTAAATTATTAAGAGCAGATTTTGATGGTCCATAACCAGTTGAATTTGGAAGTCCTCTATACCCTGCAATAGATGAAACAATAGTGATAATACCATTTTTTTTATCTTTAAAATACTCTTCCACAGCTTTGATACTATTTAAAGTACCAAAAAAATTTACTTTAAATACATCTTCTATTTGTTCTACATCAATATCCTTTTCTTTTTTTGGATTCCAAGTACCAGTTGAAAAAAAACATATATCTATATTTTGAAATTTATTTTTGATTTGTTCAAAAACTTCTTTACATTTTGACTTATCAGTTACATCTAGTGGAAATCCATAAATATTTTCATTGTGATCAGAAATTTCTTTTAGAAGATTTTCTCTTCTTGCCGAGATAGCAACATTCCAGCCTTTACTTGCAAATTTAATTGCTAAAGCCTTACCAATTCCTGTACTTCCACCAGTTATCCAAATAGTTTTTTTATTCATTCTATAAAGATGTATAATACTTATATGTTAAAAAATAAATTTATATCGTTTATTCTATTCTTTATTATTACATATTCAGCATCATTTATTGGGGGTATGGCGACAATAAGTTTTAAAGAACCTTGGTATTCACAGCTTGTAAAATCAAATTTTAATCCTCCAGATTGGGTTTTTGCACCCGTTTGGACGACTCTATATTTAATGATGACATTAGCAATATGGTTTTACTGGCACAGTAAAAATAGAGAGATGAATACAATATATATTTATTTTATTCACATAGTTTTTAATACAACTTGGAGTATTGTTTTTTTTGGACTACATCAAATTTTATTAGCTTTGATTGTATTATTGATTCTTATTATTTTGATAATTATTCTTATTCTAAAATTTAAACGTGTCAATTATGTTAGTTCATACTTAATGATTCCCTATTTACTTTGGAGTTGCTATGCACTATTTCTAAACTTTAACTTATATATTTTAAATTAATATGGATGATGTAGTAATAGTCGGCGGTGGAATTATTGGAACTGCTACAGCTTATTTTTTGTCAAAAGAAGGTAGAAAAGTAAAAGTAATAGAGAGAGACCCTACATATAAAACAGCCTCATTTCCATTATCACTTGGTGGTTTTAGAAG
>CACKZI010000048.1 GCA_902604605.1 uncultured Pelagibacteraceae bacterium
TAAGTCATTATTATTAGTAGGAAATGGTTCATTAAAAATTATTTCTCTAATTCTAAAATATACAGATTTAGTAAAATTTATTATTTGATTACCATAATCATTTACATAATATTCTTTCGTAACTTTATGTTTGTTAAATAATAAAATATTGGTAATTACATCACCCAAAATTGCCCCTCTACAGTGACCTACATGTAAAGGACCTGTCGGGTTAGCTGAAACGAACTCAACTAAATAATTTTTCTTTTTTTCCTTGGTATTTATTCCAAAAGTTTTGGCATTTTTAATTATATCTTCAACAAAATTGGTCCAAAAAATTGGTTTAAATTTAATATTAATAAATCCTGGTTTTATTATTGTTATATCTTCGATTAACTTATCACTTCTTTTAATAGCTTCAGCCAAAATGACAGCTAAATCAGTTGGAGATTTTTTGTTTATTTTTGATAATACCATTGCAACATTAGTTGAAATATCGCTATTAAACTTTAATGGAGGTATTTCAGTATTAATACCATCTAATTTATCAGGCAAAATTATTTCACCTTTTTTTGATAGATCTAAAAGAATTTTTTTAATTTTATCTAAATATTTCTCAAAAATGTTCATTTGTATTTATTGTAAAGATTAATTGCATAACGGTCTGTCATCCCTGAAATAAAATCAGAAATAGCTCTAAATTTATCTTTTGATAATTGCTGCTTTGAAATAAATTTTTTTGGATTTTGGTTAATTTTATTAAACAATTTTCTAACAATCAATTTACCTTGGTTATTTTTACTCAGTACATTTTTATTGTTATACATTTTAGTTTTCAAAAAATACCTTATTTCCATTTCTGAGTTTTTTATTTTATCAGAAAAATTAACCATGGGATAATTAGTTTTATTAATATCATTAAATATTTTAATTTTATTATCACTTAAATTCTTTTTTGTATTTTTAATCAAATCTTTAATCATTAAATCTATTGAGTCTCTTATAATTTGATATGTTGTAATTTTATAATTTTGTTTATTGATTTTTTTTTTATATTTTTTGTAAATATCTCTAAAGAAATTAATTTCAATTAATTCTTCTAGTTTAAATAAATTTGCATTTATTCCATCCTGAATATCATGATTATTATAAGCTATATCATCGGATAAAGCAGAAATTTGAGCCTCTAATGAAGGGTAAATTTTAAAATTAATCATATTCTTAAATTTTTTAACCCCAATCAAACTTTCTACTAAATCTAAATTATATATTGGACCATTATGCTTCAATAATCCTTCTAATGTTTCAATTGATAGATTTAGTCCATTGAATTTTAGGTATTTATTTTCTAAAAACATTACAATTCTTAATGTTTGCAAATTGTGATCAAAACCACCATATTTTTCCATACATTCGTTTAGGGAGTCTTCTCCTGCATGTCCAAACGGGGTATGACCTAAATCATGCGCAAGACTCAAGGTCTCTGCTAAATCTTCATTTAAATAAAGATAACGTGATATAGATCTTGCTATTTGAGCAACTTCCATAGAATGAGTAATTCTTGTTCTATAATGGTCCCCTTCAGTATTTACAAATACCTGAGTTTTATGTTTCAATCTTCTAAATGAAGCGCTGTGAATAATACGATCTCTATCTCTTTGAAATGGAGACCTGTATTTTGATGGTGATTCCTTAAATATTCTACCTTTGCTTTTGAATAGACCTATCTTTGAGTATTTTTTCATCCTTTAAAATAAAATTTTAAGTATTATATTAGTAATACCAGTGATCAATTATGATTAAAGAAATTAAATTTACTGATAAAGCCCTAAAACAGATCAATGCTATGCTGTCTAAAAAAGATAAGGGGTCTTTTTTTAGAATCGCTATCAAAGGTGGTGGCTGCTCAGGATTTCAATATGAGTTTACTTTTGATAAAAAAAAAGCTGCCGATGACTTAGATTATGAAAATATACTAATTGATAAAACATCGGCAGACCTTTTAAAAGGATCAGAGATAGATTACGTTTCAGAATTAATTGGCGAACAATTTAAAATAACAAATCCACAAACTAAATCATCTTGTGGTTGTGGTGTTTCCTTCTCTCTTTAATGCTTATTTCATCGTGGAATGTAAATTCAGTACGTGCTCGTATTGAAAATATAAAAAGTTATCTTCTTAAATATAAACCTGACATACTTATGATGCAGGAAATTAAAACTGAAGATGTAAATTTTCCTTATGATGACTTTTCCTCAATGGATTATGAAAGTCATGTATTTGGTCAAAAAAGTTACAATGGTGTTGCAATTATTTCTAAAGGAAAATTAAAGAATATTAGAACTGACTTAATTAAAGATAGATTAAAACAATCAAGAATTATCTCTGCTGAAGTT
>CACKZI010000049.1 GCA_902604605.1 uncultured Pelagibacteraceae bacterium
AACGAATTAAAAGATTTAGGTGTTAAAATTGTTATAGGTCCTGTTTTTTTTAAAAGCTTAGAATATCTTGATGAAGTTGATGGTATGAAATTTTTATCATTAACAAACAAAACATTGGGTCTTCCCAGTGATGTAATAAGCGCAGGTGTTAATGCTACATCTCAATTAAATACTATAAAAAAATTTCTTCAAATGAATGAAATTGGAAATACTATTTTTTTGACACCAAAACTAGATTTTGAGTCTGAAATAAAAAGAGCTATTAAACAATCAAAAATAAAAATTTTTAAACATCACATATACGATACTGAACCAACAAAACTTACAGCTCAAATAGAAAAAATTACAAATTATAAAATTAGAAAGCAAAATTTATACGATGAAATTAGAAGGGTAGAAAACTCAGATCTTGCAGATAAAGAAAAGCAGTTGGAAAAATTAAAAAAAAGATACACAATTGGTAATGTTAATTTTGATGCTGTAATAATTTCAGATTTTGATGAAAGCTTAAAAAGTGTAATTACATCTCTTTTATATACTGACGTTTCCCCAAAAAAAAAATACATCATTACATTTAATCAGTGGTTTGATGAAAGCATAATTAACGAAAAAACAATTCAACCAATTTATTACCCTTCAATAAATAAAAAAAATTTAGAAGATTTTGAAAAAAAGTTTAAAAAAGAGTTTAATTCAAACCCAAATTATCTTTCATTACTAAGTTATGATTTAGTGGGACTTATTTATTACTTATCTTTAAATAATGAACTAAATGATTTAGATAAATTATTTAGAAAAAAAAATATTTTTAAAGGTAAAATTGGGATCTTTGAAATCCAAAATAATAAAATAAATCATAAACTAAATTTATATAAAGTTAACAATAAAAAAATTACAGAAATTTTCTAATTTTTCTAAATGCTTTATAACGATGATCTATTTTATATTTTAAAGAAGAGTCCATCTCTCCAAATGTTTTTTCTTTTATTGTTTGGAATAAAGATTGGGTCATATCCAAAACCATTTTTTCCTTTTGGTTGGTGTGAAATGCTGCCTTCAATTTTTCCAACTACAACAGCTTTTGTTTTATCTAAATAACTTATAGAAATAGCACAAACAAACCTTGCTTTAACTTTTTGTTTTTTCCAATTTTTATTCTTCTTTTTTAACTCTGCATAAACCTTTTTTATAGCTTTTTTAAAATTACCTCTTTTACCTCCCCATCTAGCAGAGTAGATGCCTGGTTTTTTGTTTAAGAGATCAATTTCTAATCCTGAGTCATCCGCTAAACAAATCAACTTTGTTTTTCGCGAAAAAAATTTAGATTTTATTATTGAATTTTCTGCAAATGTCTTACCATTTTCCTTTGGACTTTTTATCTTAAAATCTGATGCAGAGAAAATTTCAATATATTTTGGAAGTAAATTGCGAATTTCTCTCAATTTTCCACTATTATTTGTTCCAATAAGCAATTTTTTTATTTTTTTATTTAACATCTGGAAATTTTTAATTTTCTTACCATATATGTTGGTATGGAAAAAGAAGAAAGCCAAAATAACAATAATATAAAAAAAGAGGATGTTGAAGATAATACTAATAATCATTCTAAAATCCTAAAGGAAGAATTAAAAGAAAAAAAGATAGAGGATGTGCCTGAAAAATCTGTTGAAGAAAAAATTTTAGAACTAGAGGATAAATTAACAAGAACTTTTGCAGAAATGGAAAATCAAAGAAGAAGATTTGAAAAAGAAAAAGATGAAGCTTATGAATATGGTGGATTTGCCTTTGCAAAGGAAGCTCTCAATGTAATTGATAATCTTGACAGATCAAAACAAATTTTAACAAATGATGAAGTCCTTAAAAATTCTGAGGCTTTAAAAAAAACATTAGAACATTTGGATATTATTTCTAAAGATTTAATATCAATTTTTTCTAAAAACAATATTAAGCCAATTGAAAGTCTAAACAAAAAATTAGATCCAAACTTTCACCAGGCAATGATTGAAATAGAAGATAATGAAAAAGAACCAGGTACTATTATTCAAGAAATTCAAAAAGGTTTTACTATTAAGGATAGATTATTGAGACCATCTTTAGTTGG
>CACKZI010000050.1 GCA_902604605.1 uncultured Pelagibacteraceae bacterium
AGGAACATATTACGGTCAGTGTTCTGAACTTTGTGGAATTAAACATGCATTTATGCCAATTACTGTAAAAGTTGTGAGTGAAGAAGATTATCAAGAATGGTTATCAGAGGCTCGGGTAAAATTTGCAAAAGAAGAAATTGAAAATGATAAATTAAAAATAGCGAGTAAATAAACATGTATACACAAACAGCATCTCATGGCGATCATCATACACCGACAGGTTGGAAACGTTGGGCGTATTCAACTAATCACAAAGATATAGGTACAATGTATTTGATTTTTGCAATTGTTGCAGGGGTAATTGGAACAGCATTTTCAGTTTTAATGAGAATGGAATTGATGCATCCTGGCGATGGTATTTTAGGTGGAAATTATCATTTGTATAATGTGTTGGTAACAGGTCATGGTTTGATAATGATTTTCTTTATGGTAATGCCAGCAATGATAGGTGGCTTTGGTAATTGGTTTGTTCCAATTATGATTGGTGCTCCTGATATGGCATTTCCAAGAATGAATAATATTTCTTTTTGGTTGTTACCAGTTTCATTAACACTATTGATTTTATCAATCTTTGTTGATGGCCCCCCAGGCCAAACAGGAGTCGGTGGTGGATGGACTATTTATCCTCCTTTGTCATCTAAAGCAGGTCAACCAGGTCCTGCAATGGACTTAGCAATTTTAAGTTTACACTTAGCAGGAGCCTCTTCAATTTTAGGAGCTGTGAATTTTATCACTACGATTTTAAATATGAGAACACCAGGCATGACATTACATAAAATGCCATTATTTGCTTGGTCAATTCTTGTAACAGCATTTTTATTATTATTATCTTTACCTGTACTTGCAGGCGCAATCACAATGTTGTTAACTGATAGAAATTTTGGAACCGCCTTCTTCGAGGCTCAAACTGGAGGTGATCCAGTTTTATTCCAGCACTTATTTTGGTTCTTTGGTCATCCTGAAGTTTATATTTTAATTCTTCCAGGATTTGGAATGATTAGTCATATTGTTTCAACATTTTCTAGAAAACCAGTTTTTGGTTATCTAGGTATGGCTTATGCGATGGTTGCGATTGGAATAGTTGGGTTTGTTGTTTGGGCTCACCATATGTACACTGTAGGTTTAGGCACCGATACAAAAGCATATTTCTTAGCCGCTACTATGATTATAGCAGTACCAACAGGTATTAAAATTTTTTCATGGATTGCAACAATGTGGGGTGGATCAATATCATTTAAAACACCAATGATGTGGGCTCTTGGATTTATATTTATGTTTACCGTTGGTGGAGTAACAGGAGTAGTTCTTGCTAACGCTGGTGTAGATACAGCGATGCATGATACTTATTATGTAGTTGCACACTTTCATTATGTTCTTTCATTAGGAGCTGTTTTTGCAATTTTTGCTGGTTTTTATTATTGGTTTTCAAAAATGTCTGGTTATGAATATTCGGAGTGGTTAGGGCATTTGCATTTTTGGTTAACATTTATAGGTGTTAATTTAATTTTCTTTCCACAACATTTTTTAGGATTAGCAGGAATGCCAAGAAGATATGCTGATTACCCAGATGCGTTTGCGGGATGGAATTATATCTCATCTATAGGCTCTTACGTAGCAGTAGCAGGATTAGCAGTATTTTTTATAAATTTAATTTATGCTTTTTCAAAAAAGAAAGCGGCAGCTCAAAATCCGTGGGGTGTAGGAGCTACGACTTTGGAGTGGACTGTGCCGTCTCCACCAAATTTTCATACTTTTGAAGAGCTACCAAAGTTTGCAGATGAACAAGAAACAGAAAAATCACACAGTTAAGATCAAAATTAAAAAAACTGATGGATAACTCAAAGTTAAAGAAAAGAAGCTTATCTCAAGAAGATTTATTCAATTTCTCTGAATTATTTAAACTAATGAAACCCAGAGTAATGTCATTGGTAATTTTTACTTGCGCAGTAGGTTTGTTAACAGCACCAAATCTTGTTTCAACAAAAGACGCAATAATTGGAATCC